>NZ_JBHZCN010000105.1:0-31447 GCF_042755465.1 Kitasatospora sp. NPDC059160
GCTACGACAAGCGGGCCTACGTCTTCCATGGCACGGTCACCGTCGCAGCGATCCGCCTCTGGCTCCGACCATGATCCGCCGGACAGAACCTAGGCGCAGCGCATCGGCGCCGCCTTCGGTCGGATCGCGGAGATGTCGCTACCGGCCAAGCAGGCGTGAACCAGGCGCGGTTCCCGGTGCCCGTGCGCAACGGCGGCACATCCGGGGAACGGTGCGGGAGCCCGTTCTCCCGAGAGGGGTACGGGCAAGCCCACCACTCGATACCGTGGCGTTCCGTGGCGGAACGGATACTCAAGCCGGGGCCAGTGTGAAGCCCAGCATCACGTTCGGGAAGTTCATCGCGCTGCGCCGCACAGCGAAGGGCTGGACGCAGCTGCGCCTGGCCCACGAGGTGAACCGCAGCGAGGACTGGATGTCCCAGGTCGAACGCGACATCCAAGGGGTCAAGGACCTGGCGCTGCTGCGGCGTCTCGCCGAGGTGCTGGGCAGTAACCTCGGAGAGTTGTTGGCTCTGCCGCAGCCCGCTGCCGATCGGCCAAGATCCCGCGCCCGGAAGTCGGCCTCGGCTACGCTGGCGAGCACTTCCGCTGCCGAGGAGGACGATGTGCGACGCCGCCCGTTCCTGACCCTGGCGACTGCCGCCCTCTTCGCCTCTGCTGCCGGCCAGGAAGCCGCGCACGCCGAAGAGAAGGCCCCGTTGACCGGGCTGGAAGACCTCCTGCTGTACGGAGCGGACCGAATTCCGACACCCCGCTGCGAACCCACACACGAGTCCGTCGCCACATCGCTCCTGACGTCCCGTCGCGAGTTCAAGGAGGCCCGGTACGACGCGCTCGCCGAAGCACTGCCGGGCCGGATCGCCGCCGCCCAGCTGGTCGGCAGCACCGAGGAGCGGGCCCGCAACGTCGCCCAGCTCTACAACATCGCGGTCCGGCTGTGCATCAAGATCGGCGACAACAACCTGGTGGCCATCACCGCCGACCGCGCGCTCACCGCCGCCCGGGCCGGCGGCGACCCCCTCGTGGTCGCCGAGGCCCAGAGGATGGTCTCCAGCTCCTGGCGCCGCCAGGGCAGCCTGGCCCGCGCAACCGACATCGTCGTGGTCGCCGCCGAGGAACTACTCGCCGACAACACGGTGCCCGAGACCGCCCGACTGGCCCTGCGCGGAGACCTGTACGCCACCGCGGCCTACACCGCCGCCAAGTCCGGCGACCGCGCCTACGCGCACGCCCTGATCCGGGAAGCCGCGGACAGCGCGGCAGCCGCCGGCCGAACCTCCGGCCTGGTGGACGGCATCCAGGGCGTCGCCCTGCACGAGCTGTCCGTGCACTACGAGCTCGGCGACGCCGGAAAGGCAATCGAACTGGCCTCCACGATCGACCCGGCCGCCCTGCCGACCGCCGAGCGGCAGGCCAGGTTCTTCACCGACGTCGCCCGCGCGTTCGACCAGTGGGGCAAGCCCGAACAGTGCTTCAAGGCCCTGCTCGCGGCCGAGGAGGCCGCCCCGCAAGAGATCCACCGAGGCGCCGTCCGGGGCCTGGCCGGCGGCCTGCTGAAGCACGACCGAAAGCTGCCCGGCGTGCGGGACTTCGCCGCCCGAGCAGGCATCCGGACCGTCTGACCCGTAGCCGCACTACGGCCCGTAGCCCGACTACGGATCCGGCCCCCGGCCCGGCAGTTCACTGGGAACGTCCGCACCTCCCACCCGCTGCCGAAGGCCTCACATGCCCAAGCACAGCACCCCCTTGAACACCGCCTGCGCCAGGCACGCCGCCGCGCCGCACGGACGCTTCGACGCCCTCCTCACCGGCCTGTGGGCCGCCCTCCACCTGCCGGTCATCGTGCTGCTCGCCTTCGCCGCTGACCACCAGGCCAGTACCGGCGCCCAGCCGCCGACGGCGGCCGCCGAGCCCGACCAGCTCATCCCCTAGGAGCCCCCCCGTGCCCCGTCGCACCCTGGCCTCCCTCACCACCCTGCGCCTCGGCGGCCCCACCGGCGACACCCTGACCATCTCCGACCCCAACGACTGGCCGGACCTCGTCCATGGCATCACCCGCCACGGCCACGAGGCCCCCTGACCCTCGGCCACGGCAGCAACGTCATCGCCTCCGACACCGGACACCCCGGCACCGTCGCTGTCATCAACACCCGCGGCATCACCACCAAGCGAGTGGACGACACCACGGTCGCCGTCACCGTCGCCGCCGGCCACCCGCTCACCGACCTCACCGCCTGGGCCGCCACCGAACACCTCGCAGGGATCGAGTACCTGGCCGGCATACCCGGCACCGCCGGGGCCGCCCCCGTCCACAACGCCGGAGCGTACGGGCAGCAGATCTCCGACACCCTGCACCACCTGCACGCCTGGGACTGGCACGCCGGCCTCATGCGGACCCTCCCCGCCCAGGAATGCCAACTGGGCCACCGCCACAGCCGCTTCAAGCAGGAACCCGGCCGCTGGACCATCCTGTCCACGACCCTCCACCTCACCCGCACCGACACCGCCGCACCCATCACCTGCCGACGCCTCGCACGCGAACTCGGCGTCCCGGCCGGCACCCGGCCCCCGCTCGCCGAGACCACCACGGCCGTCCTCGCCGACCGCCACCACCGCGGGCTGCTCCTCGACCCGGACGGCCCCGACGCCCGGCAAGTCGGCTCCGCCTTCCTCGACCCGCCCGTCACACCCGACCAGGCCGCCCGCTGGTCCGTCGCCGGATGCCCCGTCCACACCGGCATCGACGGCCGCTGGCGTATGAGCGCCGGCTGGCTGCTCGAACTCATCGGCTGCCACCCCGGATACCGGATCGCCGACGGCATCCGCTGCTCCCAGCGGCGCACCCTGGCCATTACGGCCCGCGGCGAGACCACGGCCACGGCCGTCGCCCAGGTCCTCGCCGACATGGTGGCGCGGGTGGACGCCAACACCGGGATCAAGTTGTGTCCCGAACCCGTTCGCGTCGGCCAGTGGCCCGTGTAGGACCCGCGCCCGGCGGAGCAGATGCAGCTCGACGATCCAAAATTCCAGCCTGCCAGATTTGGTATGCCCATCCTGCGGGGGGAATGGAGAGGCTGGGGTGCTGGGGCTGCCAACAGCCCGGCCACCCCCAGCCCGTTGCGGGCTCGAGCCTTGTGTGACCGAGGGCCATCAGGCCAACACCGCACCCGCAGCGCGCCATCGCCGAAGCTGTCACGACCGCCCGGGACCGGCACCGCCAAGTCGCCGACATCAACCTCGGCCGCGTCTGCGCGGGCGGGAGGAGCTCTACGTCACCGGCTACCTCGTCCCCCTGTGGAGCAGCCCTGTCGGTGCGGGGAGGAGGTGATGATCCAGCGCCTGCTGATCCTGGACGGCGGAGCAGCCCCGTCTGCGCGGGGAGGAACTGCTGATCTCCGATCACCATCGAGCTGGTGATCGGGGCAGCCCCGTCTGCGCGGGGGACGAGCGGTAAGGCTCGTAGTCGAGGACGGAGTAGCCCGGAGAAGCCCCGTCGGCATGGGGAGGAGGTGATCTCCGTCTCGTGCACCGTAATGAACACCGGAGCAGCCCCGTCTGTGCGGGGAGAAGCGGAGCCGTCAAGCCGAGGCACTCGCGAACTCCGGAACAGCCCCGTCTGCGGGGGGAGGAGACGACGGTGAGGATCGCCCCGGCGGGGTTCACCGGAGCAGCCCCGTCTGCGCGGGGAGGAGAAGAACCGCTCGATGGCCCTGTCGAGCGCCTCCGGAACAGCCCCGTCTGCGCGGGGAGGAGGACGGCACCCGTCGCCTGTACTGGATGCTGACCGGAGCAGCCCCGTCTGCGCGGGGAGGAGCAGTCCATCAACCAGGTCTGCCGCAACAAGCTCGGAGCAGCCCCGTCTGCGCGGGGAGGAGGGTTGCTTCCGGCCCTTCATCCGGGCGCTGATCGGAGCAGCCCCGTCTGCGCGGGGAGGAGTCCAGCACATCGGCCTGGATGGCCACGCAGAACGGAACAGCCCCGTCTGCGCGGGGAGGAGGCGGTCGAGGCGCACCCCTCCGGTAATCCCTCCGGAGCAGCCCCGTCTGCGCGGGGAGGAGGCTTCGCGACCTGGGGTGTTGTAGTGACTTTGCTTCTTCTTTGCCTTGTCAAGGAGCTGTGCGTGATCCGGGGTGCGGGTGGCGGAGCACCGCTCGACGTCTTGGCGGCCCGGGTGGATCGTTGCCTCGTCCATACATGACGATACGTCAATAAGCTCTGCAGGGGCGTTGTCAGTGGCTCGGTCTACGATCCGCGACGTGCTATTTGACTGTGAGGCCTTGCTGGGATCTCAGCCGTGTGGTGGCCTTGATTGTGCCTTGTGGGGGAAGTCGGAGGGCTTGCCACCAGGGGTGGTGTATCCGCTGGTGGGCCACCTGCTGGATGTGGCAGCGGTGGCATGGTGGGCCTGGGATCTTCACCTGGTGGATCTCCAGCGCCGCGTTCTGGTGGCCGGCATGGGTCTGGATCCGGACCGAGTCGAGGACAGCGAACGCGCTCGGGCGCTGCTCGCATGCTGGGCCGGCTGGCATGACGTGGGGAAGATCGGCGGCTTCCAGCGCAAGGACGCTGAGGCGTACGAGTTCCTTCACGGCTATGACCCGCTTGATGCCGGTGTCGTGTCGTCGCACGGCCACGTGACCCATCTCTTCCTCGCGCATGCTCTTCCTGCTCTCGGCTACGACGCCGATGGCGGCGGGCTGGCTCTGGCGTCGCCGGCCCGGCGGGTCGCGCAGATGCTCGCGGGGCACCACGGCCGGTACCCGGCTCCGCCCTCGCGGCGGGCCCTGCGCTCGGCGGCGATCCGGGACAGAGAGCTGGGTGGCGGCGAATGGGACAGGCAGCGCCGACTGCACTTGGCGGCGGTGGCTGATGCGGTGGAGCGCCCGGCTGCGCCGCCAATGCTGTCCGCCGAAGCAGCGGTTCTAGCGACGGAGGTCGTCGTGCTCGCCGACTGGCTGGCCTCCCAGGAGCGCTACGTGGAGGCCCAGTTGCATGCGATCGGGGAAGCCGGCGGCGGCTCCCTGGAAGGGCACTGGGACCGCGCGATGAAAGCCGCGCCCGCGCTGATCGACGACGCCGGCCTGCTGGTGCCGCAGTGGAAGGAAACCCCACTCACATGACCTTCCGGGACTGGTTCGACTTCGACCCCAACCCCATGCAGGCATCGCTGCTCGAGGGCTTGCCGCGCTGCGCGGTGCCCGGCGCCGCGGGGCTGTTGATCATCATGTCGGAGACGGGCAGCGGTAAGACCGAGGGCGGCCTGTGGGGAGCAAGGTGGCTGGGCGGGCCCGGTATCGGGGTCCACGTCGCACTGCCGACCATGGCCACCACGGACGCCTCCCACCGGCGGGTCCAGACGTGGGCGGGTCGCGCACTGGCGGCGTCCTCCCCGGTCACGCTGGCACACAGCCAGGCCGGCTGGAACCGCGACACCTCGCGCGTGCTGACCCACGAGGGCGGCCTGGACACGTTGCCCTCCGCGTGGCTGGAAGAACGTGGCAGGGCGGTGCTGGCGGGGATCAGCGTCTCGACGATCGACCAGGTCCTCGCCGCAGTGCTGAGAGTGCGTCACAATGCCCTGCGACTCGGCGGGCTGACCCGCAAGGTCCTGCTCGTGGACGAGTGCCACGCCTACGACCCGTACATGCAGTCGCTGCTGCGCCGGGCCCTGGCCTGGTGGGGCGCGATGAGGGTGCCGGTGGTGCTGATGTCGGCGACCGTGCCAGCCTCGGTGGCACGGTCGCTGGCGGCCGCCTATCTGTCCGGATCGGCCCCCGGCGCCCCTGTGCCCGACGTCGAGCCGGTGTACCCGGGCTGGCTGTACGTGGACGGGACGACCGGCACGCCGACAAGGTCGAACCGCATCACCACCAGCCGGCCCCGCACGCTGGACGTCAACCTGGTGGAACTCCACGGCTCGAACAAGCCGAAGCAGGACGCCGGCATCCCGGCGGCGGACGAGGCCCGCGCCCGGTTCGTCACCGATCTGATGCACCAACAGGCTGGCGACTTCTGCACGCTGGTGGTGTGCAACACGGTCCGCTCCGCACAGCACACCGTCACCGCCCTCGACCGGCTGCTCGACCAGGACGTGGAGGTCTTCCTTGTCCACGCCCGCTACCGGGTCCTCGACCGGCGCCGCCGCACGCTCCGCGTCGAGGAGGCGTTCGGCAAGAACCGCGACAAGCGGCCCCGGCGCGCCGTGCTGGTCAGTACCCAGGTGTGCGAGCAGTCGCTGGACCTCAGCCTGGACCACGTGGTGAGCGACCTCGCGCCGATCGCGCAGCTCATCCAGCGCGCCGGCCGCGGACTTCGCCACCACGACGGTGACGACGTGCGCGTTCCTGTGACCGTCCTGGTGCCCTATGGCGCGGACGGATCGCCGGACGACGGCCGCTGGAGGACGGTCTACGGGCGGGCCCTGATGCGCTCCACCCGTGAACTCCTCACCGCCCACGGGCCGATCGCCGTCCCCGGTGATGTCCAGAAGCTCGTGGACGCGGTCTGTGCGGGCTGGGACACCGACGTGCCGGACCGGGACATCCGCGCCCACCTCGCGGGGGAGCAGGCGATGGAGAACGCGGCAAAGCCGGTCATGATCCCCCACCCGCGAGACCTGGTGGACCTGTTCGACCTCACCGAACTGTCGATGACCGAGGAGCAGGCCGCGACCCGCTACAACCTCGACAGCGTCACCGTCCTGCCTCTGTGGGCGCAACCCGGAGGGCACCTGGGCCTGGAGAGGGACGGCAACCTCACACTCCCGGAACGGCAACACGCTGACCTTCGCCCGGTCCGCGAACGCCTGCTGTCCGTACGGCGCGAGCACTGGCAGCGTGCCCTGCCAACCCTGGCCGAACGCCTGCCCGGCTGGGCTGCCGATCGCAGGCTAAAGGACGTCCTTATCATCGAACACCCTTGCGGGCAAGGCGAGTTGTCAGTGGGAGGGTTCACAGTGTCCTATGACAGCCGCCTGGGCCTCATCGTCCAGGCGCCCGTTGCCCAGGAGTAGAAACGTGAACGCCCCACCCGACTTCGACCTCGCCCAGGAACCATGGGCCGACTGCCTGTACAACGACGGATTCGTACGCCCCGTCGGATTCCAGCAGGCCCTCCTCGACGCGCACCGGATCGTCGACCTCGCCCTGCCCTACCCGGCGGCCTACGGCGCGCTCTACCGGCTCCTCGCCGCCATGGCCTACCGCATCACCGGCCTCGACCGGCTCCAGGACGCCGAAAACGCCGAAGGCTGGCACCGGCGCCGCAACCGCCAGTTCGGCACACCCTTCGACCCTGACAGCACCAGGGAGTACTTCGCGCGCCACCACGACCGCTTCGGGCTCTACCACCCCGTCCGGCCCTTCCTCCAGGACCCGCGCGTCGCCGCGGACTGCAAGGACACCTCCGGCATCAACAAGCTCGTCATCGGGGGAGCGTCCGGCAGCGCCCGGCCCTGGTTCGCCAGCAAGCACGGCGACCACTCCCAGCAGCCCCTCCCGTCGGCGGAAGCCGCCCTGCAACTGGCGATGTGGGCCTACTACGGCTCAGGAGGCACGGTGACCACCCGCTCCCACAACGGTGTCACCACCCAGACCGGCTGCCAGGCCGCGCCGGCCCGCGGCACCGTCGGCTACCACCCCCTCGGCACCACCCTCCACACCACACTCCTCGCCCACCTCACCCCGCCCGCCATGCCCGATGCCGGCGCCCACCCCGACGAAGCGATCTGGGAACGCGACCAACGCTCCGACCCCACCCAACCCGCCCCCGACCCCCGCGGCCCCGTCTCCCTGCTGACCGGCCGCATGCGCCACGCCATCCTGCTGACCCCCAGCCCCGACGCACAGCAGGCCACCGACTGCACCATCACCTGGGGCGCCCGCAACCCGCCGAAAACGACCGGCGGCGAGAAGACCGAGTACGTCGAGGCCCACCCCGACCCCTACCTGTCCTACCGGCGATCGACCAAGACCCAGCGCCCCGGCGCCGCCGTGGAGGCCGACGGCGGCCGACACCTCTTCCGCGACCTCGACGTCCTCCTCAGCGACCCCGACAACCGCCCCGACACCAAGCGCAACGCCCCCACCCGCCCCCTCGTACTGGCCGCCTGCGACAAACTGCCCGACCACGTCCTGGACACCCTGCGCCTGCGCGTCGTCGGCGCCCAGCAGGACCGCGCCCAGAACAGGGACAGCCAGTGGTGGACCACCACCACGCCCCCGCTCCTCGCCCACAGCGCCCAGCACGACCCGGACACCGCCGAACTCGTCGAGGACGCCGTCAAGGAAGCGGACACCGCCGCCTGGCGGCTCGACCTCGCCCTCGCGGCCGCGTTCAACGACCGCCCCAAAGACAAGACCGACACCGCCAACCGCAAAGCCCGCACCGCCGTCCACTACTGGCCCCGCGCCGACGCCGCCTTCTGGCACCTCTACAACACCGGCCAACTCACCAGCGCCCAAAACCGCATGCGCCACGCCGCCCTCGACGCCTTCGACCACCTCACCACCGCCCTCACGCGCAGCCCCTCCTCGACCCGCCGAGTCGCCCAGGCCCGCGCGTTGCTCCCCCTGCCCCGCAAGGAATCCACCCCGTGACCGACCTCACCACCAGCCCGCCGGACGCGCCGCAAACCCACGCCCGCCGCTTCGTCGACCGCATCGACGCCCTCCTGCGCGACAACGGCGCCGCCCGGCGCGCCCTGACCACCGGCCTACGCCCGTGGAACGGCGAGCCCCAAGGCGGCATGCACCCCTACGTCGCGACCTGGCTGCCCGACGGCCTGCACCCGCAACGGGAACGCGCCTACTACACCGTCGCCGCCCTGATGACCACCACCAGCCGCGCAGGCATCGGCACGGGCATCAGCATCGGCGACGCGCTCGCACGCGCCTCCCGCACCGTGTCCGCCACCACCACCGAATCCTCCCTGCGGCGCCTGACCACCTACACCACCGCAGGCCCCTACACCCACCTGCGCGGCGCCGTGCGCCTGACCGACGCCGGCGGCGCCCTCCTGGACTGGGAACGGATGCTGCGCGAACTCGACTCCTGGTACTTCACCGGCCGCCGCACCTGCACCCAGTGGCAACAGGACTACTACCGCACCACCCAGCCCCGCCCCACCAACACCACGAACGACAGCGAGTGAGCCATGACCACCACCATCCCCGCCACCTTCCTGGACCTGCACATCATCCAGACCATCCCCCTGGCCGCCCTCAACCGTGACGGAGACGGCAACCCCAAGTCCGTGGTGATCGGCGGCGTCACCCGCGCCAGGCTCAGCCCCCAGGCCATCAAGCGCCCCGTACGCCAGCACATCGAGAAGGCCCTCCCCGAGGAAGCCGCCGTCCGCACCCGTCGACTCGTCCACGAGATCCGCGACATCCTCCTGCGCGACCACTGGACGCCCCAGACACCCGGCGAGGCGACCCCGGAAGAGGCGGAGCTCGCGACCTTCGCCGCCCTGGACGTCTTCGCCGCCGCCTCCGGCGGCATGAAAGTCGGCAGCGTCGAGGAAGCCGCCGAAGGAGCCAAGGCCAAGGACCCCCTCGCCACCGCCGCCCTCATCTACACCCCCGCCAGCACCGCAGCCCGACTCGCCAACGTCGCAGCCGGCCTCAAGGCCGAGTACGAGACCGCCCTCAAGGACGCCTCCGCCAACGGCGGGAAGCCCAAGTCCCGCAGCAAGGCCAAGAAGGACGAGCCCACCACACTCGCCGACCCGAAGCACATGAAGGGCTGGCTCGCCGAAGCGAACGGCTCCATCGCCCTGCTCGGCCGCACCCTCATGGAGGTCGACGGAGCCGAACGCGACGCCTGCGTCCAGGTGTCCTCCGCCTTCACCACCCACGAAGCCGTCATCGAAGTCGACTTCTTCGTCGCGGTCGACGACTACGCCGCCTCCACCCCCGGCATCCCCGACGTCGGACAGATGGGCGACAGCCAGCACACCGCCGGCACCTTCTACCGCTACGCCACCATCAACCTGCAAGCCCTCATCACCGCCAACAACGGCGACACCGACCTCACCCGCCGACTCACCCACGCCTTCATCGACGGCTTCATCAACACCCTGCCCGACTCCGGCCAGACCAACGCCGCCGCCTGGACCCTGCCTGACCTCGTCCACCTCGCCGCCCGCAGCGACCGGCCCGTCAACCTCTCCACCGCCTTCGACAAGCCGATCCGCGGCGGCCACACCGGCCACGCCACCCCCTCCACCGAGCGTCTGGCCGCATACGCCGCCACCATCCAACGCCTCACCGCCGGCCGCGGCCTCGTCCACGCCGTCCACGCCCACACCGGCACCGACAAGCTGCCCGGCCTCGGCCAAGCCACCGAGAGCTACGAGCAGGCCACCGACACCATCCTCGACGCCGCCTTCGGAACCCAGCAGTGACCGACCCCGTCCTCGTCCTGCGCCTGGCCGCGCCCATGCAGTCCTGGGGCGTACGCGCAGCCTTCGCCGACTACCGCGACAGCACCGACCACCCCACCCGCTCCGGCGTGCTGGGCCTGCTCGCCTGCGCCCTCGGCCACCCCCGCGGAGCCGACCCCGGCGACCTCGCCCAACTCGACCTCACCATTCGCATCGACAAACCGGGCACACCCATGGAGGACTTCCACACCATCGGCGGCCAGACCACCACCGAGGTCGTCCCCTCCGCCGACGGCGGCACGCGCCGAGGAGCCGTCCTCACCCGTCGCGCCTACCTCGCCGACGCCGCCTTCACCGTCGCCCTCACCGGCCCCACCGCTCTCCTGCACAAGGCCAGCGACGCCCTCGACCAGCCCACCTACACCCCGTTCCTCGGCCGACGCGCCTGCTCGCCAGCAGCCCCCTACAACCTTGGCATCCACCCCGGCGGCGTCAGCACGGCACTCGCCACCGCACCGCTGGACCGCACCGCCCCCGCAGGCAAGACCACAGTCACCGTCGACACCATCACCACCGTCGCCCACGACGACCCGACCGCCACCCACACCCTCAACGACAACCCCCACGGCCGACGCCGATTCAGCCAACGCACCCTCGCCCGTGTCGCGCTGACCCTCCCCGCCGACCTCTGCGTCGGCAACGACGCCAGCGAGCGCTACGAACGACTCCACAACTACCGCTACAACCACACCAACTAGCCGAAAGCTCCCCGCACGCCGGGGCCGCAGAGGAACACCGATGACCAGCGCCTACCTCACCGAAATCCGCCTCAACACCCGATCCCGCGACGTCCAGGCCGACCTCAGGAACGGCGGCTACGGCTTCCACCACCGCACCGCACGCCTCACCGACTCCGACACCACCAGCGGCAACTCCCGGCTCCTGTGGCGACTCGACACCTTCAACAACGGCCTGCGCCTACTCGTCCAGACCACCGACAAGCCCGACCCCACCACGCTCCCCGACCACTACGGCAACACCCGTACCCTCCCCCTCGACAAGCACCTCGACCGCCTCACCACCGGCCAGAAGATCCGCTATCGCCTCGCCGGCAACTCCGTCCGCTTCGCCTTCGACGAGATCACCGGCCTGCCCCTGCCCAACCGCATCCCCTGCAAGGGCGACGAGATCACCACCTGGTGGACCCGCCGCGCCCCCGACATCGGACTCGACATCGACACCACTGCCACCTTCCAACTCCCCACCGTCACCGGAACCCGCGAACGCAAACCCGGCTTCCGCCTTGTCCTCACCCGCTACGACGGCACCGCCACCATCACCAACCCCGACACCCTCCGCACCGCCATGCTCACCGGAATCGGCCGCGGCAAAGCCTTCGGCGCCGGCCTCCTCACCATCGCCGCTACCCTGTAACCCAAGCGGCCAGAAGCTCCTTGACAACAGCAAAGAAACCGCAAAGCCACCGAAACGCCGCAGGTCAGAAAGCGTCCTCCCCGCGCGGCCGGGGCTGTTCCGTTGGCTACGGCATAGGCGTCCCGGTCCGACGGGTCCTCCCCGCGCGGCCGGGGCTGTTCCGTGCATCGCCACCATCGCCGACTCCGCCGACATGTCCTCCCCGCGCGGCCGGGGCTGTTCCGCCCGACTCTGCACAGAGCTGGGCGGCGATCAGGTCCTCCCCGCGCGGCCGGGGCTGTTCCCATCCTCGACCCGTGGTGCAGGTCGATCGTGGCGTCCTCCCCGCGCGGCCGGGGCTGTTCCGGTGAGGGTCTGCGGGATGACGACGAGGGGGGTGTCCTCCACGTGCGGCCGGGGCTGTTCCGCTCAAACACCTGCGCACCGCCGACATCGTGATGTCCTCCCCGCGCGGCCGGGGCTGTTCCGGTTGGCGCCTCCGGCCAGGTCGCCCTGCCGACCTCTTCCCCGTCCGGCCCGGAGTTGCTCTGCGGTACCAGGTGGCTGGCATCCCGGGCGTGGCCGGAGCTGCTCCGGAGAGCAGCCGATGGAACCAGCCCCAGCCCGTCGTCTTCCTCGTGCAACCGGGGCTGTTCCGATCCCGAAGATGCCTCAGGAGCCGATCAGGACGTCTTCCCCGGGGCCGGGGCTGTTCCGCCGGCCGATTCGATGAGGTACATGCCGTCGGCGTCCTCCTCGCGTAGGCGGGGCTGCTCCGATGATCGGTGACTCGGCGGCCTATGGCGGCGTCTCCTCCTCGCGCAGCCGGGGTTGCTCCGCCGTACACGGTCAGGAGTTCGGAGCGGGAAACGCTCTCCCTGCGCAGTCGGGACTGTTTTGACTTGGGACGAGCCGACCGCCACCGTGTCCGAGTCCTCCCCGCTTGGCCGGGTTTGTTCCGATGAGTGCCGAACTCGCCTATGCGGCACGGCTGTCCTCCCCGCGAAGACGGGGCCGCTCCGCCCATCGGGAATAGCATTTCGTACACGGTGCTGTCCTCCTCGCGCAGCCGGGGCTGCTCCGTCGAACCCGTCGCGGACCCCGGACAGATCCTCGTCCTCCCTGCGTAGTCGGGGCTGCTCCGGCGTCCCGGATCCGGGACGAGGGTGACGGCAACTCCTCCCCGCACAGACGGGGCTGTTCCGACTGAACCGGCCGGGTAGAGCAGGAGCTTGACCTCTTCCCCGCGCAGACGGGGCTGTTCCGAGCTCGGCCTCGGTGTCAGGGGCGATGTGCGCGCCTTCCCTGCGTAGACGAGGCTGCTCCGGCCTACAACGACTCCCACAACAACCTGGGACTGTCCTCCCCGCGCGGCCGGGGCTGTTCCGACAGCGCCCTACTCCCAGGGGAACGGCGGCGAGTCCTCCCCGCGCAGACGGGGTTGTTCCGGACTGGACGAAGACGGACGGCTGGAGCGGTAAGTCTTCCCCCACGGCCGGGACGGGCGTCCACCCCTCCGGGAGTGGGGTCTTCCCAGCGCACCCGGGGCTGTTCCGACGTGGAGCCTTGGGCAGGTGTTCCAGCCCTGATCCTCCCCGCGCAGCCGGGGCTGTTCCGTACTACGACACCCCGTTTGGCCGCTGGTACGGGTCCTCCCTGCGCAGCCGGGGCTGTTCCGAACCTGGCGTGGCTAATCGCCGGCCAGAGCCGTCCCGCCCGCGCAGCTGGGGCCGTTCCAGGGGGGTGAAGCCGATGGAGTGGCACCTGTCCTCCCCGCGCATCCGGGGCGTTCCGACCTCGGACTGGCGATGCCGAGGAAGGTGTCCTCCCCGCGTAGTCGGGGCTGCTCCGCCCGCGCTCTCGACGAGGTACATGCCGTCGGCGTCTTCCCCGCGTAGCTGGGACTGTTCCGGCCATGCCGCAGGTCTGGATCACCGCCGTGTAGTCCTCCCCGCGCAGACGGGGCCGCTCCACTTTCGTCAGACGAACCGTCAGGAAAGAGATCGCCTTCCCCGCGCAGTCGGGGCTGTTCCCATGCATCTCGGCTCCTATCTGGGCGGGGATAGGTCGTCCCCGCGCAGCCGGGGCTGTTCCGTCGTACGAGCACCCGTTCGGCAAGCTGAGAGCCGTGGAGGTGGGATCGGGTCAGTCGCTGCGACGAGATCGCAGCGGGAGATTTGGGGACTTGCCGGGGACCACGCGTCGTTCACCATGGTCTCTGAGGTGCCCTTCGGTGAACGAACAGCGCGGGCTGTCTACCGTCTGACGTGCAGCGATGGCTATCCCCGGGCGACTGGGGGTCAAGGGGTTGGGGCGGTGGCTATATCTAGAGGGATGTTCGGGTCTGGATCGTCGGGGGAGCTGATCTGGGGCGGACGGGTGCTTCGCTTGTGGAAGCAGGGTCACCTAAATCGCGATGTTGAAAAATCCACTCCGGGAGTGTCGTGCGACTTCCTTCGCCGCTGGCGTATTTGCTACCGAGAGGCAGCCCGGACGTGTGGAATGCCCCGCGTCGGGGCCGCCTCTTGATTCTGCCGAACTACCAGTTTCTGCTGCCTAGTTGTTCAGATCGAACACTGCCGTGACCGGTGCGTGGTCGGACCAGCGCTCGGCGTGTGAGGCAGCGCGCTCGACATAGGCCTCTACGCACTTCTTAGCGAGGATTCCAGTAGCGATAATTAGGTCGATCCTCCAGCCGGAGTCGTTGTCGAAGGCGCGGCCGCGGTAGGACCACCAGGAGTAGGGGCCGGTGCGGTCGGGGTGGAGGGCGCGGACGACGTCGACGTAGCCGGCCTCGTCGTAGACGCGGGAGAGCCAGGCGCGTTCCTCGGGGAGGAAGCCGGCGGACTTCTGGTTGGCCTTCCAGTTCTTGAGGTCCTCGGGGCGGTGGGCGATGTTCCAGTCGCCGCAGACCACGACCTCGCGGCCGTCGGCGGCGGCGCGGGCGCGCAGGGCGGTGAGGTGGACGAGGAACTCCGCCATGAACCGTTCCTTCTCCTCCTGGCGTTCGGTGCCGACCTCGCCGGAGGGCAGGTAGAGGCTGGCGACGGTGAGGCCCGGGAGGTCGATTTCCACGTACCTGCCCGAATTGTCGAACTCCTCCGAGCCGAATCCGATCACGCTGCGCTGCGGCTCCTTGCGGGAGAGGATCGCGACGCCGGCCCGGCCCTTGGCGACCGACGGGGCCCAGATCGCGTGCCAGCCGTCCAGGTCGCGCAGCTCGACGGGCAGTTGCCCGGGTTCGGAGCGCACCTCCTGGAGGCAGATCACGTCCGCCTCCGTTCCGGCGAGCCACTCGACGAAGCCCTTCTTGGCCGCCGCACGGATTCCGTTCACGTTCACACTCGTCACCACGATCACCCGGGCAGCCTACCCATTGGGCGCCCACGCACCGAAGCGTGACGCGCTGCCGCGGGCCGGTCGGGGGCGGTCGCGGACCGGTCCGGGCAGGCTGTCGTGAACGTGGCATGAATGTTCGCGACGGTCCCATCAAGCCCTGCCATTGGTCTTGACCATCTCCGGAGGGAGCACCTAGGGTCACTTACTGCAAGGACCTTTAATAAAGAAGGACGGATAAAGGCCCGCTCTCCCACCTGCCGCAACAGCGGGCAGCGGGCCCGGGATCCGCCCTCCTTGTCGTACGGCGGACAAGACCAGGTGGAGGACACGGTGGGGACGACAGGACAGCTTTCGGCGGTGCCGGAACCGAAGTACTGGCACCTGCGCACGGTGCTGCTCCGGGCCATCGACTCGGAGTTCTCCACCGGCCAGGTCCTCCCGAACGAGCGCGAGCTCGCCGCCCGCTTCGGCGTGGCCCGTGCCACCCTGCGCCAGGCCCTCGACCAGCTGGAGCTGGAGGGCCGCCTGGTCCGCCGCCGGGGGATCGGCACGCTGATCGCCGCCCCACGGGTCGGCGTCCCGGTGAACCGGCAGGAGGAGGGCTGGCCCGGTGTCGGCCGCAGCCAGTCCTGGCGCACGGTGGACTGCACCACCGCTCCCGCCCCGGCGCAGCTGGCCAAGAACCTCGGCATCGCCGAGGGTGCCACCGTGCACACCGTCCGCCGGGTCCGCCTGGTCGAGGGCCGCGCGATGGCCACCGAGTCGCTGCACGTCCCCACCTCCGCCCTGCCGCACCTGCCCGGCTTCCGCGCCGAGAGCGACCGCGCCCGTTCGGTGCTGCGCCAGCTGGAGCGGCTGGAGGTCGACGGCGAGTCCCGGGCCGTGGAGCTCGGTGTCGCCGAGGCCGACGAGGCCGCGCTGCTGGAGCGCCCGCCGGGCACCCCGGTGCTGGTCATGACCACCCAGTACGCCGCCGCCGGCCGCCTGGTGGCCCTCGCCGTCGCCACCTACCGTGCGGACACCTGCAAGCTGACCTTCGGCGAGACCGGCCTGGTCGAGGTCACCCCGGTCGGCGCGACTCCCGAGGTCCGCACCGCCTCCTGAACCACTCTCCGACAACCCTCAGACCGCGACCCGGCCGCCGAACTGGCGCCCGGGTCGCGGCCGTTGGGGCTGACGGGCCTAGGGCCTGTCCGGCGGATCTTGGCAGATCAGCGCGCGGCGTTGGGCGCCCGGCTGGGCGTGCGCCCGAGTCGACCTCGTACTGGACGTACTTGGGCGATTCGGGCGTGCGTCCAGGCGGGATGCCCGGCGTCGCGCGCCTGGCAAGATCCGCCGGACAGGCCCTAGGCCGATCACCGGCGGGCCGACGGTGACGGGCGGGGAGGCGGGGTGGATGAACCCGGCGCTGGAGTCGTGGGCGAGGGGTGAGCACTACGCCGCCCCCCGAGCGCCGACCCTCATGCCCGTAACGCGGCCGTCAGACCCGGGGCGGGTCCACCGCGAAGAGCTGGTCCTCGACGTGGTCGAGGGCGACCCGCAGGGCGCCCATCGAGACGACCTCCGAGCCGAGGGCGGCGAGGGCCACCTCGGGGGCGCGGAGGGTGAATTGGGCGAGGCGTTCGCGCAGGGGTTCCAGGACGCCGTCGAGGCCCGCGGCCCAGCCGCCGATCACGACCAGCTGGGGGTCGATGGCGAGGACCAGGGCGGCGACGCCCTGGACCAGTCTGGTGAGGAAGCGGTCCATGGCGACCTTGGCGACCTCGTCGCCCTCGCGGGCGAGCCGCAGGACGCGGGCGACGGCGGCCTCGTCCAGGGGGTTGAGGGGCTTGCCGGTGGTGGAGAGGAGCTTCTCGGGGGTGACCTCCTGGCCGAGCAGGTGGAGGGCGCCGATCTCTCCGGCGGCGCCGCCGTAGCCGCGGTGGAGCTTGCCGTTGATGAGGGAGCCGGCGCCGGGGCTGAGGCCGGCCATCACGAAGACCACGTCGTCGGCGCCGACGGCGGCGCCCTGCCAGTGTTCGGCGATGGCGGCGAGGTTGGCGTCGTTCTCGATCAGGACGGGGCAGCGGAAGGAGCGCCGGAGCCGGGCGCCGAGGTCGAGGCCGGTCCAGCCGGGCATGGCGGTGCCGAGTTGGACGGTGCCCTCGCGGTCGACGATGCCAGGGGTGCCGATGCCGACGGACCACAGGTTGTCGCGCGAGATGCCCGCCTTGCGGAGGACCTCGGCGACGGCGGTGCGGACGGCGGTGAGCCGTTCCTCGGCGTCGAGGGTCTCGTCGACGGGCTTGAAGTGACTGCCCGCCACTTCGCCGGTGAGGTCGGCGAGGATGACCCGGATGTCGTGGACGCCGATCTCGATGCCGAGGATGTGTCCGGCCTCGGCCCGGAAGCGGAACCAGCGGGCGGGGCGGCCGCGGCGGCCGGTGCCGGACTGGCCGTCCTCCCGGGGTTGTTCGACCTCGGCGACCAGGCCGGTGTCGACGAGGCCCTCGATGACGCCCTCGACGGTGGGCCGGGAGAGCCCGGTCTCGCCGACGAGTTGGGTGAGGGTCACGGAGTGGCCGGTCCGCAGCGCCCGTAGCGTGACCGCGGCGTTGATCCGCCGCAGCAGCGAGGAGTCTCCTCCGGTGAGCCGATCCGCCAATGCGATGCCCTTCGCCGTTCGCGCGACTGCCCTGGCGCGCGGTGTCGAGTCCGCGGAGCCCACCGAACGGCCCGCGGGGGTCTGCCCCCCGGAACACGGAACACGGAACGCGGAACGGGCGGCGCACGGCCGCCCGTACGGAGGCCCGGAGGACAAGCCGGAGCCTACCGGGGGAGCGCCCCGGGCGGCGAGGATTCCCGCAGCTCACCTGGGCTTCGGTATCGAAATGGTACGGATCGGGTGGCGGTACGTGACCCGTGCTTCACCGGTCGGCCACGGACGGTCCGTGCCCGGGTCCGTGTCCGGGTCACTGCCTCGGTCCCCGCCCCGGGCGCCGGCCCCGTACGGACCAGCGGGAGCGCACGGACAGCAGCGAGCCGACGCTCAGCCAGGAGCAGGCGGAGAACGCGCTGACCACGGACCCGGCCGAGCCGATGGACAGCACGCTGCCGACGGAGCCGATGGAGAGCACGGACCCGACGGATCCGATCGACAGCAGCGAGCCGATGGAACCGATGGAGCCGATCGAGCCGAGGGAGGCCCGGGAGCGGATCGAGCGCACGGAGGCGGAAACGGACACCGAAGCGGGAGCGGAAACCGAAGCGGAGACGGAAGCGGCCATGCGCCCGATCGTAACGGCGCCCGCGTCAGTCGACCCGGGCGACGAACAGTCCCTGCCCGAGCAGCCCCATCGGGTGCCCGGCCTCCGGGAGGGTGAGGACGGTGGGGCAGCCGGCGGCGGTGAGGGCGGACTGCCAGTGCTCGGCCGGGTGGGCGGTGAGGCCGCGCGGGTCGCCGGTGATCAGCAGGTCGAGCTGTTCGGCGACGGGGGCGAGCAGCAGCAGCCGGCCGCCGGGGGCGAGCAGGTCGACGAGGGCCGGGACCTCCTCCTCGGGCCGTCCGGCGGCGGAGGCGACGACGATGTCGTAGCGCCCGCCGTCGGGGGCGAGGTGGTGGTCGGCGTTCTGCCGGGGGCGGGCGGCGAGGGCGCGGGCGACGGCGGTCTCGGTGCCGTCGCGGTCGAGTTCGAGGACGCGCAGCGGCCGCGGCCCGTGGTGGGCCTCGGCGGTGGCGCGGACGAGGGCGCCGAGGGCGGTGCCGAGGTAGCCGCGGGCGGCGGCCCAGCGGACGGGGGCGGCGGCGGGGCGGGGGGCCTCGTCGCCGGTGAGGAGGCCGGGCAGGCGCAGGGCGCCGCGTCTGACCCGGTCGAGGACGGCGGCGCTGCCGAGGCCGTCGGCCCAGGTGTCGGCGGCGGGCCGCCAGGCCTCCCGGACCGCGGCGGGGCCGAGTTCGGGGGCGCCGTGGTAGAGCGGGCCCTGGGCGCCGCCGTCCCGGTGGGCGATCAGGCCGTGTCGGGCGAGGGCGTCGAGCCAGCGGCCGACCCGGGGGCGCTGGGCGGGGGTGACGAGGGCGGTGGCGAGGAGTTCGGCCTCGGAGCGCGCCGGGGCCTGGGCGGCGTCGGGACCCGGCCCCGGGTCGGTCCCCGGGACGGTCCCCGGCGCGGGTTCGGTGAGGATCCCGGTCTGCTGGAGGGTGTGCAGCAGGGTGGTGAGCACGGCCCGGTCGAGGTGGGCGCCGAAGGTGCTGACCTGCTCGGCGGTGACGCCGATGCTGTGCTTCCAGGCGGCGGCCGTGGCGGTCCGGGCGTCGGCGCGCAGGCGGCGGTCGGCGGCCTCGGCCTGGCTGTGCGGGGCGCGGACGTGGGCGAGGACGGCCCCGAGGGCGTCGACGGCGGCGTAGACGTCGTCCTGCCGGGGTTCGGGGCCGACGTGGAGGACGAGCCGGAGCGCGCCGAGGTCGTGGTCGGCGAGGCCGGGGTGCCGGCTGAGCTGCCAGAGCAGGGCGGAGGGCAGGCTGAGGTGGGTGGTGCCGCCGGCGGCGAGGGCGGTGAGCTGCTCCTCGGGGGGCAGGGCCGGGTCGGGGCAGTGCACGGTGCCGCCGGCCAGCAGGGTGGCGAGGGCGAGTTCGACGGCGAGGTCGGTGACCGGGTGCAGCACGGTGTGCCGGATGGGCGCCGGGCCGAGGACGCCGGCCCAGTGCCGGAGCCGTTCCTCGGCGGCGCGGGCGGTGGAGGGCGGCAGGGCGGCGTGCGCGGCGACGCGTTCGGCGAGGGCCCGGGGCAGGCCGCCGGGCGGGGAGACGCCGAGCAGCAGGCCGATGCCGCTGATCGCGCGTCCGTCGGCGACGACGGCGGGCCGGTCGCCGAGCTCGCGCAGCGCGCTGACCAGCGCAGGGGTCGAGGCCAAGGTGATCACTCCGGGGTGCGGGGGAGAAGCCGCACCACTGAACCATGGGTGCGGGCCGATGGGTGGGGCCCCCGGGTAATAGTTCCGTAATGATTTTCATATCAGCCAATCAAGCGAGGGGGGTGAACCCGGTACGAACGCACCGGAACTGCACATTCCGGGAGCGCCGTGCGATCCCTTGACAGGTGGTTCGGGTGCTGGATTACTTGGCCTGGGCTTGTCCTGACCGAACGATCGGTAGGGCTCCCAGTCCCGTCCGACCTGCGAAGGAGCGACGATGACCGGCCGTGCGTCCGACCCCGACCGACGCCTGGGGGAGCCGATTCCGCCAGCGCTCCTGGATGCCGGCGAGCGGATGGGCGTCGACGAACTGCGCGCCCACCAGCTCGACCGGCTCCGGGTCACCCTGCGGCACGCCTACGAGCACGTCGAGCTCTACCGCCGCAAGTTCGACGCCGCCGGGGTCCACCCCGAGGACTGCCGAACCCTCGACGACCTCGCCCGCTTCCCGTTCACCACCAAGGCTGACCTGCGCGAGGGCTACCCCTTCGGGATGTTCGCCGTCCCGATGGAGCAGGTCCGCCGGATCCACGCCTCCAGCGGCACCACCGGACGCCCGACCGTGGTCGGCTACACCGAGAACGACCTCTCCGTGTGGGCCGACGTGGTGGCCCGCTCGATCCGCGCGGCCGGCGGCCGGCCCGGGCACAAGGTGCACATCGCGTACGGCTACGGGCTGTTCACCGGCGGACTGGGCGCGCACTACGGCGCCGAGCGGGCCGGCTGCACCGTCATCCCGGCCTCCGGCGGGATGACCGCCCGGCAGGTCCAGCTGATCCAGGACTTCCGCCCCGAGATCATCATGGTCACCCCGTCCTACCTGCTCACCCTGCTGGACGAGTTCGACCGGCAGGGCTTGGACCCGCGCGGCAGCTCGCTGCGGGTGGGCATCTTCGGGGCCGAGCCCTGGACGGAGGAGATGCGGCGCGAGATCGAGGAGCGGCTCGACCTGCACGCCGTTGACATCTACGGCATCTCCGAGGTGATGGGCCCCGGGATCGCCCAGGAGTGCGTGGAGACCAAGGACGGCCTGCACATCTGGGAGGACCACTTCCTCCCGGAGGTGGTGGACCCGCTCGGCGACGAGGTGCTCCCGCAGGGGGAGAGCGGCGAACTGGTCCTCACCTCGCTCACCAAGGAGGCGCTGCCGATCGTCCGCTACCGCACCCGCGACCTCACCCGGCTGCTGCCCGGCACCGCACGGCCGGCCTTCCGGCGGATGGAGCGGGTCACCGGGCGCAGCGACGACATGATCATCCTGCGCGGGGTGAACCTCTTCCCGACCCAGATCGAGGAGATCCTGCTGCGCACCCCGGGCGTCGCCCCGCACTTCCAGCTGCGGCTGACCAGGCAGGGGCGGCTGGACCACCTGACCGTCCGGGTGGAGGCCCGCCCGGAGGCGGCGGCCGGGCTGCGGGAGGCGGCGCGGGCGGAGATCGTCCGGGCGGTCAAGGACGGCGTGGGCGTGACGGTCTCGGTCGAGGTGGTGGACCCGTACACGCTGGAGCGCTCGGTCGGGAAGATCAAGCGGGTGGTCGACGAGCGGGGGTGAAGGGCCGCGGCGTCCTGCGGGGGCGGGGGCCTGCGGGGGGCAGGGGTCTGCGGGGAGGCCGGAGGCGCACGGCTGTCCGGGGGGTGATGCCGTGCGCCTCCGACGTCTACAGCAATGTAGACGCTCAGTGGGCGGAGAGTCCAGCCGCCGCCCGACGGTGCGCCCGCGCGGCGAGCGCCAGCGACACCGCCATCAGCACCGCCAGGGCGAGGCTGACCGGGCCGGTGCCCAGGCCGATGCCGCCGCGGTCGGCGCCCACGCCCAGCCAGTCCGCGAAGGAGGCGCCCAGCGGACGGGTCAGCACGTACGCCCACCAGAAACCGGCCACCGGGCCCACCCAGCCGGACCGGGCCGCCACCGCCGGGATCGCGATCAGCAGCGCGAAGCCCAGCCCGGCCACCAGGTAGCCGAGGTGCAGGGTGGCCGCCGTCAGGTCGCCCAGCGCGGTGCCCAGGGCGAAGGTCACCAGCACGGCCGACCAGTAGAACAGCTCCCGGCGCAGCCCGGTCACCCGGTCGATCGCCAGCGAGCCCTCCACCCGGTGCCAGAGCAGGAACAGCACCGCCAGCGCCACCGCCAGCGAGCCGGCCGACAGCGCGTACGGGACGCCGAGCGCGACGTGCGCCACGTCGGCGACCATCGTGCCGAACACGCTGACCAGGACGACCACCGCCCAGTACAGCCCGGGCACGCAGCGCCGGGTCCGCAGCTGCACCAGCAGGGCCACGGCGAGCAGCAGCCCGGCGGCGGCCACCGCCAGGACCGGGTCGAAGGTCTTGGCGAGGAAGTCGGAGAGCGTCTCGCCCATGCCGGTGGTCAGCACCTTCACCAGCCAGAACCAGCCGTCCACGGCGGGCACCTTGTTGGCGTCGGAGCGCGGGGGCCGGCCCGGGGCGGGGCGGTCGGGGGCGGGGCGGGTCGTCGAGGTGTGGGCCATGTCAGCCCTCGGCGCCGTCGGCGGTGTTGCCGGTGGCGCCGGCGTTCCCGACGGTGGTGTTGGAGGTCAGCTCACCGTTGGTGCCGTCCACCGTCACCAGGTGGCGCACGCCGTCCTGGCCGACGACCGACACGGCCCAGGCGGCCCCGCCGCCCTGCTCGGTGATCCGGCGCAGCGACTCGGCGCGGCCGCCCGGCACGGCGGCCTGGGCCTTGTCCAGGGCGGTGGAGGCGCCGACCGAGGGCAGCGGGGCGGGCGCCTGGCCCTGCGCCCGGCCCTGGCCCTGCTGCTGGCCCTCGCCGCCGCGCTGCTGCCCGTGCCGGTGTCCCTGCTCCTGCCCGCGGCCGCGCTCCTGCTCCTGCCCGCGTCCGGCGCCGTGTCCGCCGCCGTGCCCGTCCCCGCGTCCGGCGCCGTCCTCGGCCGAGGCCGCCGCCTCGCGGTGCCCGCGGCCACCCTCCCCGTGTCCTTCGTGGGCCGCCACCGCGACGGCCAGCCCGCCCGCGCCGAGCAGCGCCACCGTCACCACCCCGGCGGCGAGCCGGCGCTCCTTGCCGCCCGCCCAGGCGCGCAGCCGCTGCGCGCGACGGCGCCGGGGCGACAGCGGCGGCAGTTCGGGGACCTCCGGCTCCTCACCGGACGACGGGGTGAAGGACGACTGGGGATCGGTCATCGGGCGTGCTCCTTGCCTGGGAAGTGCGGCGCTGCGCTCCGCGCCCGGCGATCATGGCGGACCGCACCTGAACCCACGCTTAAGCCGCCGCAAGATCACTCACGGCGGCCTGGCACCCTGAACGGATGCACATACTCGTCGTGGAGGACGAACAGCGGATGGCCACCGCGCTGCGGCGCGGCCTGGAGGCCGACGGCCACACCGTGGACACCGCCCACAACGGCCCCGAGGGCCTCGCCCTCGCCGAGCGCCACCCCTACGACGTGATCGTCCTCGACATCATGCTGCCCGGCCTCAACGGCTACCGGGTCTGCGCCCGGCTGCGCGAGGCCGGCTGCCGGGCCGGGATCCTGATGCTCACCGCCAAGGACGGCGAGTGGGACGAGGCCGAGGCCCTGGACACCGGCGCCGACGACTACCTCGCCAAACCGTTCTCCTTCGTCGTCCTGCTCGCCCGGCTGCGCGCACTGCACCGCCGGATCGACCAGCAGCGCCCCCGGCTGCACACCCTCGGCGACCTGGTCCTGGACGCCAACGCCCGCACCTGCACCCGGGCCGGCACCCCGACCCACCTGACCGCCCGGGAGTTCGCGATCCTGGAGCACCTGGCCGCCCGGGCCGGCACGGTGGTCTCCAAGCGCGAGATCCTCGACCAGGTCTGGGACGCCCACCACGACGCCGACCCGAGCATCGTCGAGGTGCACGTCCACGCCCTGCGGCGCAAGATCGACGCGCCCTTCGGCCGGGCCGCCCTGCAGACCATGCGCGGCGCCGGCTACCGGCTCGACCCGGCCGGCGGCTGAGGTGCGCCGCTCCCGCCGCCCCGGACCGCGGCAGGTCCCCTCCGTACTCCGACGGTTGCGCCGACTGCCGTCCGTGCTCAGCCGGTTGCGCCGTCTGCCCTCCGTGCTCCGCCGGTTCGTCCCGAGGACGGTGCGCGCCCGGGCCACCGCGGCCGCCGGTACGGTGCTGGCCGCGGCCCTCGTCCTGGCCGGGGCCGGACTGCTCGCCGCCGTCCGCGCCGACCTGGTCGCCTCCGCGACCTCCGCCACCCGGCAGCAGGCCGACTCGGTCGCCCAACTCGCCGCCCAGGGGCGGCTGGCACCCGTCCTGCACGCCGCGCACGGCACCGACTTCCTCCAGGTCGTCGACGCCCGCGGCAGCGTCCTCGCGGCCAGCCCCAACCTGGCCGGCCGCCCGGCGCTGTCCGTCGCCGGGCGTACCGGCTCGCACACCACCGACGACGTCGACCCGCTGTACGAGCACCACCGCCAGCGGCTCGCCGCCGTCACCGCCGACACCCCGACCGGCCCGGTCACCGTGTACGCGGGCGCCTCGCTGCGCGCCGCCGACGAGGCCATGGACATCACCCAGGCCGGTCTGGCCGTCGCCTGCCCGCTGCTGCTGCTCACCGGGGTGGTGGTCACCTGGAAGGTCACCGGGCAGGCGCTGCGGCCGGTGGAGGCGATCCGCGCCGAGGTCGACGCCATCACCGGCCAGGACCTGCACCGCCGCGTCCCCGAACCGGGCACCGCCGACGAGATCGCCCGGCTCGCCGCCACCATGAACGCGATGCTCGACCGGCTGGAGGCCTCCGGCCGGCGCCAGCGCGAGTTCATCGCCGACGCCTCGCACGAACTGCGCAGCCCGCTCGCCGTGCTGCGCACCCAGCTGGAGGTCGCCGACACCCACCCGGACCCGGCGGTCCGCGCCGAGCTGGTGCACGGCGCGCTGGAGGACACCGACCGGCTGCAGAACCTCGCCACCGACCTGCTGCTGCTTGCCCGCCTCGACGCCGGCGGCACCGACGACCGGCCGCGCCGGCGGACCGACCTCACCGAGCTGGTCGCCACCACCGTGCTGGCCCGCCCGCCCGGCCTGCACCGCCGCACCACCGACCTCGCCCCCGGGGTCGCCGTCGACGGCATCCCGCTCTGGCTGGGCAGGCTGCTCACCAACCTGCTGGACAACGCCGAGCGGCACGCCGCCACCACCGTGCACGTCAGGCTGGCCGCCGACCCCGGGCGCGGCCTCGCCCTGCTGGACGTCGAGGACGACGGGCCCGGCATCCCGCCCGCCGACCGGGAGCGGGTCTTCGAACGCTTCACCCGCCTCGACGACGCCCGCTCCCGCGACCACGGCGGCAGCGGCCTGGGCCTGCCGATCGCCCGCGACATCGCCCGCCACCACCGGGGCACCCTCACCGTCACCCCGACGGAGGCCGGTGCCCGGCTCACCGCCGCGCTGCCGCTGGCGGGGGAGTAGCGACCGCACCGGGCGCCGACGAGCCGCGACCCGACGGGCGGCGGTCCGACGAGCTGCGACCCGACGAGCCGCTGCCCGACGAGCCGCGGCCCGACGACCGCGGGCACGCCCGTTTGGCGCACCTGGGTCGTGGAGGCGCTGATGGCTTCCCAGACTCGGAGGGCAGGGGGGCGGATTCAATCGGAGAGGCTTCCCGATGAGCATCAGGCTCCGCCGCGTCCTCGCGGTGACCGCAGTGGTTTCCCTCGGCCTCGGCGCGGCGTCCTGCGGCAGCGCCAAGCAGTCCTCGTCAGGCGGCGGTTCGTCGGGCTCGGCCGCCGCGAGCGGCGGCGGGACGGCCGCGGTCGGTGCGGTGCGGATCGGCCTGCTGCTGCCGGAGACCAAGACCACCCGCTACGAGCAGTTCGACCGCCCGCTGATCGAGAAGAAGATCAAGGAGCTGGCGCCGGACGCGCAGATCGACTACTACAACGCCAACCAGGACGCGACCCTCCAGCAGACCCAGGTGGACACCGCCCTCACGAAGGGCGACAAGGTGCTGATCCTGGACGCGGTGGACGCCAAGTCGATCCAGTCCTCCGTGCAGAAGGCCCACGACGCGGGCGTCAAGGTGCTGGCCTACGACCGGCTCGCCCAGGGCCCGGCCGACGCGTACGTGTCCTTCGACAACCACAAGGTCGGCGAGCTCCAGGGCCAGGCCCTGGTCGCGGCGGTCGGCGGCAAGGCGAACGCGGGCGAGATCTTCATGATCAACGGCTCGCCGACCGACCCCAACGCGGCCGACTTCAAGGCCGGCGCGCACAGCGCGATCGACGGCAAGCTCAAGATCGGCAAGGAGTACGACACCCCCCAGTGGGACCCGAACACCGCCAACCAGGAGGCCGCCGCCGCGATCACCGCGATCGGCGGGCCGAACGTGGTCGGCGCCTACTCGGCCAACGACGGCATGGCCGCGGGTGTCGCGACCGCGCTCAAGGCGGCCGGCCTGAGCGTCCCGCTCACCGGCCAGGACGCCCAACTCGACGGCATCCAGCGGATCGTGGCCGGGACCCAGACCATGACGATCTACAAGCCGTTCAAGCCGGAGACCGACATCGCCGGGCAGATGGCCGTCGCCCTGGCCTCCGGCAAGGCGCTGGACGCCAGCCTGGTCCCGACCACCGTGACCAACGGCAGCGGCAACAAGGTGCCCGCCAACCTGATCACCCCGGTCGTCGTCACCAAGGACAACATCAAGACCACCGTGGTCCAGGACGGCCTGTACACCGTCGCCCAGATCTGCACCCCGGACTACGCCGACGCCTGCAAGAGCGCCGGCCTCCAGTAGCGGGCGGCCAGTAGTAGGCGGCCAGGAGTAGGCGGCCCGGAATCCGAACCGCCCCGCCTCCACCGAGGAGGCGGGGCAAGGGAGTTGGTCACTGTGCCAGGTGAGACCGTACTGGCCCTGCGCGGGGTCTCCAAACGGTTCGGCGCCGTCCAGGCGCTCACCGACATCGAACTCGAGGTGCACACCGGCGAGGTGCTGGCCCTGGTCGGCGACAACGGCGCCGGGAAGTCCACCCTGGTCAAGTCGATCGCCGGGGTGCACCAGCCCGACGACGGCGCCATCGAGTGGCAGGGCCGGCCGGTGAGCATCCACCGGCCGCAGGACGCCCAGCAGTTGGGCATCGCCACGGTCTACCAGGACCTCGCGCTGTGCGACAACCTCGACGTAGTCGGGAACCTCTTCCTCGGCCGCGAGATCCGGCGCTTCGGCATCCTCGACGAGGTCGCCATGGAGAAGCGCTCCCGGACGCTGCTGGACACCCTCTCCATCCGCATCCCCAGCGTGCGGATCCCGGTCGCCTCGCTCTCCGGCGGCCAGCGCCAGGTCGTCGCCATCGCCCGGGCCCTGATCGGCTCGCCCAAGGTCGTGATGCTGGACGAGCCGACCGCCGCCCTCGGCGTCGAGCAGACCGCCCAGGTCCTCGACCTGGTCGAGCGGCTGCGCGAGCAGGACCACGGCGTCATCCTGATCAGCCACAACATGGCGGACGTGATGGCCGTCGCGGACACCGTCGCGGTGCTGCGCCTCGGCCGCAACAACGGCGTCTTCGACCGGCGCGGCACCAACCAGGAAGAGATCATCTCGGCCATCACCGGCGCCACGGACAACGCCGTGACCCGCCGCAGGGCCCGCGGCCAGGAGGGGTCCCAATGAGCGACCACACCCCCGGGAACACCCCCGGCGGCGAACCCGAACGCCACCGCCCCCCGCTGCCCGAGGACGCCATGCCCACCGGCGGCGTCAACGCGCCCGTCCCGGTCGCCCCGGAGGCCACCCCCGCGGTCGACCCCCGGCTGATCGTCCGCCAGGAGGGCGTCAAGGGCTACCTGGGCGAGTTCCGCCGCCGGATGAGCAGCGGCGAACTGGGCTCGCTGCCCGTCGTGCTGGCCCTGATCGTGATCTGGGCGGTGTTCGGCAGCCTCAACAGCTCCTTCCTGTCCGCGCAGAACCTCTCCAACCTGTCCCAGCAGATCGTCGGCACCGGGATGATCGCGATCGGCGTGGTCTTCGTGCTGCTGCTCGGCGAGATCGACCTCTCGGTCGGCTCGGTCAGCGGCCTGTGCGCGGCGATCTTCGCCGTCCTGAACGTCACCAACGGCGTCAACCAGTGGGTCGCCCTGATCACCGCGATCGTCGGCGGGGCGATCGTCGGTACGGTCCACGGCTTCTTCTTCGCCAAGATCGGCGTCCCGGCCTTCGTCGTCACCCTGGCCGGCAACCTCGGCTGGAACGGCCTGATGCTCCAGGTGCTCGGCGCCAGCGGCACCGTCAACCTCTCCGGCAAGGACATCGTCTCCCGGCTCTACAGCACCATCTACGGCCAGCAGATCGCCGCGTACGGCGCGGCGGCCGTCGGCGTGCTGCTGTTCCTGTTCGCCTCGCTGGTCGACGCCCGGCGACGGCAGGCCGCGGGCGTGCCGTCCCGGCCGGTCACCGACATCGTGCTGCGGACGGTGCTGCTGGCGGTGATCGCCTTCCTCGCCGCGTACACCCTCAACCAGTACAAGGGGCTGCCGCTGGCCCTGCTGATCTTCCTGATCTTCATCGTGGTGCTGGACTTCGTGCTGCGCCGCACCACGTACGGCCGCCAGGTGTTCGCGCTCGGCGGCAACATCGAGGGCGCCCGCCGGGCCGGCATCAACGTCTCGTGGATCCGGATCAGCGTCTTCGCCATCTGCTCCACGATGGCCGGGATCGGCGGCCTGTTCCTGGCCGCGCAGATCCAGTCCGCCAGCCAGACCTCCGGCGGCGGCAACCTGCTGATGAACGCCATCGCGGCGGCCGTCATCGGCGGCACCAGCCTGTTCGGCGGGCGCGGCAAGACCTGGTCGGCGCTGCTTGGCGCGCTGGTGATCGGCTCGATCCAGTCCGGGATGAACATCCAGGGCCTGAGCAACGCCATCCAGTTCATGATCACCGGCGCGGTGCTGCTGGCCGCCGTCGTGGTCGACTCGCTGGCCCGGCGCACCCAGCGGGCCGCCGGGCGGGCGTGAGCGGGTGTGAGCGGGCGTGAGCGGGGTCCGGCGGGCCCTATGCTGCGGGCATGCCGAGTGAGCTGCGAGTTCATCGACCGGACACCGATCAGGCCTTCATCCTGCGGGAGACCGAGCTGACGCCCGTCCCCTTCGTGCCCGAGATCCGCCTGCACATGGCGCAGGACGCCATCGCGCTGTGGGAGACCACCGAGAGCGAACGCGGCCGGGCCGGACTGCCGCCGCCGTTCTGGGCCTTCGCCTGGGCCGGCGGGGTCGCGGTCGCGCGCTACGTGCTGGACCACCCCGAACTGGTCGACGGCCGGGCGGTGCTGGACATCGCGGCCGGCTCCGGACTGGTCGGCGTGGCGGCCGCGCTGCGCGGCGCGACGCAGGTGCGGGCCGCCGAGATCGACGCCTACGCGGTCGCCGCCATCGGCCTGAACGGCGAGGCCAACGGCGTACGGGTGGACGGCGCGCTGGTCGACCTGGTGGACGGGGACGGCGCCCCGGCCGAGGTGGTACTGGCCGGCGACGTGTTCTACGAACGCGAGATGGCCGCCCGCTTCCTGCCCTTCCTGGAACGGGCCGCCGCCCGCGGCGCCACCGTCATCGTCGGCGACCCGGGCCGGGCCTACCTGCCCCGGGACCGGTTCACCGCGGTGGCCGCCTACCAGGTGCCGGTGGTGGCGGACCTGGAGGACGCCTCGGTCAAGACCACCACCGTGTGGCGCCTCGGCTGACCGCCGGCCGTTCCCACCAGGGGGCCGTCCACGCCCCGGAATTCCGGGCGGCCCGGCCGGACCCCCTGCTAGACAGACCGGCATGACCGAACAGAACGGCACCGCCGAACAGATCGTGCTGCGCCCCGCCCGGCCCGAGGAGATCCCCGCCCTGCTCGCCCTCTGGGCCCGGGCCGCCAAGGGCACCAGCATCACCGACGACGAGGCGGGCGTCGCCGCGCTGCTCGCCCGGGACCCGCAGTGCCTGATCGTCGCCACCGCGGCCGACGCCCCGGCCACCCCGCTCGGCACCGTCATCGCCGGCTGGGACGGCTGGCGGTGCCACCTGTACCGCCTCGCCGTCGACCCCGACCACCGCCGCCGGGGCATCGGCGCCGCCCTGCTGGCCGCCGCGGAGGAGCGCTTCGCCGCACTCGGCGGCCGCCGCGCCGACGCGATGGTGCTGGACGACAACGCCCTCGGCCACCGCACCTGGCAGGCCGCCGGCTACCACCCCGAACCGCAGTGGACCCGCTGGGTCAAGCCCCTTGCGGACGCTGAGAACTAGGGCTCGCCGACCACCACCCCCCCGGGGCGGGGCCGCCACCAGGAGGGGCCGGGCCTACGAGGCGCCTGTGCGGGTGGCGAGTTCCCGCACGCCGGGCACGGTGACCGGCGCATAGAGGAGGTCCGCCGTCAACGCCCGCAGGGCCGGTCGGCGTACCTCCTCCGGGGCGACCCGCTCGGTGAACTGCAACGCGGCGACGGTCCGGCGGTGGTCGCCGAGGTGGTGCCACATGCGGGCGCAGTCCGTACCGAATCGGGCCTGGCGCTCGGCAGTCGGCAGCCGCTCCGGGGCGATCCGCGCCGCGTACTGCACGCCCTCGTCGGGAGTGCCCAGGGCGGAGTGCACGCCGATCCAGTACAGGTCCGCCTGCGCTCTGGTCGCGTCGACCGTGAACAGGGTGGTTCGCGGAGCCCCGGAGCGGGCCGGGCGGCCGGCGCGCCGCAGCGTGATCGCCGGAACCCGGGCTGCTTCTCCCCGGACCACCGGGTCACCACTGGCCTGCGCTGCCGCGAGCGCCCGATCCGCTGCAGGCCAGGCGACATCGGCGTGCCCCTCCGACGCGAGGCCTACGGCGTGAAGCGGCAGGCGCTACACCTGTGCGATCAGCGCGAGCGGCTGCTCGACCGCCCGAGCGTCCAGACCACCCACCACACCAACCCGACGCACGGTAGCCTGCCGGAGAGCGGCCAGGGCACCGAGATGACGGCGTGCCCGATCTGCGGGTCGGGGAACACCTACCAGACCATGGAAGGCCGTTGGGGCTGCACCGCGTGCGGTTCCAGCTGGGGCTGAGACAGCCAGGAGGGCTGCATGTCGATCTGCGCGCAGTGTCGCACCGCCGAGGCGGCGATCGAGGACCGAGACGTGCAGCCACCGCAGCCCTGGTGCCTCGCGTGCGCCACAGCCCTCGTGCGAGCAGGCGACCCGGTGATCAACTACCGCTCGTTCGGTGACCCGGACCAATACGGACCCGTCCTCGTCGGCGGCAGCACCGCGGTACTGCGCTTCCGCTGACCAACACAGCGAGTAGCCCCTGCTCGGCCTCGGTCGAGCAGGGGCTGCTCGCCGTGTTCGGAGGTGTCACAGATCTGTCACTCCGCCTATTGAAGTGACCGCAGTGCGGCCCCGG
>NZ_JBHZCN010000106.1:0-31362 GCF_042755465.1 Kitasatospora sp. NPDC059160
TTTTCTTCCCTGTTGTTGTGGGCGGCTGTTTTAGTTGTGTTTAAGTGACTGGGGTACCGGTCGCCGCGGGCCCGCCCGGCGCCGCGCCCAGGGCGGGCGCCGGTGCGGCCGCCGGGCTCGCGGTGGGCGCGAGCCGCTGCCGCCGTCGGCGGACCAGCAGCTGCACCTCGTCCGCCGCCGACCGCGCCGTGCGCATCAGCTCCGAGCGGATGAACCGCCGGTCGGTGGTGTCCCCGCCGTCGGAGAGCACCCGGGCGGTGCGGGGGGCGTGCGGCAGCTCGCCGAGCACCGGCAGGCCGAACTCGCGGGAGACCTCGGCGCCCGAGTACGGCCCCTCGGAGACCAGCAGCAGTCCGAGCGCGTCCGTCCCGGTCCCGGCGGCGGCGAGGTCCTCGCCGAGCGCGGCGAGCCGCGGCCGGGCGGCGCTCAGCCCGCGCAGCGTGCTGCGGACCGTCACCGCCACCACGTCGGCCCGGCGGGCCAGCACCGCGCCGGCCCCGGTGGCGCCGGAGCGGCCGAGGTCGACGATGACGTCGTAGCCCTGCTGCTCGATGCCGTGCAGCAGTTCGGCGAGCGGCTCCCAGGTGTAGGTGAGGCCGGAGGCCTGGACCGGGTCGGTGAGGCCGGGCAGCAGCAGCCGCTCGGCGTCGCCCTCGGGCGAGAGGTCGATGAGCTGTTCCCAGATGGTCTGGGCGAGCAGTCCGCGCCGGTCGGCGACGGCCAGGTTGCGCAGCCCGTACACCGCCTCGACCCGGCCCTCCAGGGCGCCGGCCAGCACCGCGCCGCCGTCCGGGTCGGCCTCGACCAGCAGGATCCGGCGGCCGGGCTGGAGCGGCCAGGCGAGCAGCAGTGCCAGGGCGGTGGTGGTCGCCCCGGGCGCGCCCGGGCCGCCGACCACCGCGATCACCGCCATCAGGCGCCACCCGCCCCGGCCGGGGTCGAGGGCCCGCCGCCGCCCGTGGGGGCCGCGCCGCCGGGGGGCGTCGTGCCCGAGGGTGCGGCGCCGGTGGGGGCCGCGCCGGAGGGGGCGGTCGAGGGTGAGGCCGGGGCGCCGCCGTCCGCGGCCGCGCGCGGGGCCAGCAGTACCTGGATCCGCCCGCCGGCCACCCACTGCGCCAGCCGCGGCCCGTCCGCCGTGCCGACCGCCACGTCGACCACCTGGCTGCCGTCGGTGTCCACCCGGCCGACGGTGATGACCGTCGCGGCCAGCGAGTCGGGCCGGCCGTTGTCGGGGGTGTTGACCACGACGATCTGCACCCCGGGCTGGAGCCGGCTGGCGGGCAGCTGGGTGCGCTTGGCCGACACCCCGACCACGATCTGCCCCGGCTGCACGGTCAGGCCCCGCGCGAGGTCCGAACCGGTCAGCATGGCACCGCGCTTGAGGTCGGTGGCGGCCCGCAGGCCGACCGCCCTGGCCCGGTCCTGGGCGGAGACCGGCCGCAGCGCCGGGTCGCCCGCGATCCGGGCCACCACCAGGTCGTCGTCGGTGATGACCTGCCCCCAGGGCACGTCCCGGGCGAGCGCCAGCACCGCGACCCGCTGACCGGTGCTGTTGTAGAGGACGGCGCCGCCGAGCCCGCCGGCCGCGATCAGCGCGACCGCCATGGCGAGCACCGCGGGGCGCCGGCGCCGGGCCCGCAGGGTGCGGCCGGGCGCGTGCGGCGTGGCCCGGCCCTGTTCCTGCTGCTCCGGTACCGCCACGGACACCGCGGCGCCCGCCGGCGTGCCGGACCCCGGCGTCGCGAATGTACGGTTCTCCACCGGGTTCCGCCCTTCCCTCGTTCGCTCTTCTGCTCGTCAGTGGCCGAACGGCCCTTGTGGTGCGGTCAGTTGAGGACCTGCACCTCGGCGACCTTGAGCGCGAGGTCCGCTCCGCGCGGCATGTCGATGTCGAAGGTCTTCGCCTGCGGCCCGGTGATCACCACATGGGCCCGCCAGTGCGCGGTCACGGTGCCGGTGAAGACACCGCCCTTGCGGGTGCCCGAGCCGGCCGCGAACTCGTAGCCGCAGTCGGGGGACTTCGCGTCCTTGTAGACGGGGTCGTACGGTGTCCCGGCCGTGGCGCAGTCCACCGTCATCCCCTGGCCGAAGTCCCAGGTCATGCCGTCCAGTTGCGCGGTGACGGTGACGGAGGCGCCCGGCACCGCGAGCGAACTCGGCTTGGGCGCCACCATTCCCTCGGCCCAGAGCCAGACCGGCGCCTTCACCACCGCGGTCTCCTTGGGCGCGAGGCCCGCCTTCGGCGCCGGGAAGACCATCCGGTCGGCGAGCAGCTTCGCCTGGACGGTCAGGTTGATCACCGGGGTCGCACCCGCCGCGTTGCTCACGAACTGGGTCTGCAGGCCGTCCTGCCCGCCGGCGGTCTGCGGGCAGACCTTGGAGTAGACCGTTCCCTCCGAGGGCTTGTGACCCTCCCAGGCCTTGTCGCCCTCGGCCGGCTGCTGGTCCAGGGGCCGGAAGTAGCACCCGACGTCGCTGTTGAAGTAGCCGCGCTCCGGGTCGTAACAGGCCCACTGGGTGTCGTGGTAGCTGCACAACTGCGGCCCGCCGCCCCCGGTGTCGCCCCCGCCCTGCGAGGTTCCGGGCGTGCTGGTGCTGCTGCCGCCGGTGCCGGTGTGCGAGCAGATCACGTTCAGGGAACAGTTATCCGCCCCGGTGCCCGGTGGTTCGTCCGCCGTCGCCGTCACCGCCGAGGACAACAGCAGTCCGGCGGACAACGAAGCGACGACCGCGAACCGTCGGGCCGGTTTCCTTGCGTTCAGCATGTCCGGTCCACCTCCCGCTTGAAGTCGTAGATCAGCCAGTGCGCTTGGAACCATCGCAGGGACGCGGTCGCGGCATAGCGGTTCAGTCGGCCGACCGGATCCTTCGCGGTACGGGTGACGGCATCGACGCTGTGCCAGTCCGAGAGGTCGACGCAGTCCTCGATCACGGCGGTCTGCGGATCGGCATTCAGGTCGACGGCCTTCACCACCGCCGAATTCCGCGGCATTCCGGTCATCACCAGTTTGGCGTCGTGGAGTTGACGGAGGTCGACCAGGGCGTCGGACAGGGCCCGACCGGAGGAGTACGCCTCGAACGCGGAACCGTCCGAATCCGTACGCCCGTAGGCCGTGGCCTGCGCCTGCCACCAGTCCTGATACGTCCTCAGGGCCAGCCGCCCCCGGGCCCCTTCCGGCCCGTCGGTCGGCGCGATCGCGCCGTTTGCCGGACCACCCGAAGGAGTTAACGGGTTCACTCCCGCAACCGTGGGCACGGGCGACCCGAGACGATCCACGGAACCACCGCCACCACCACTCGCACAAGCGCCGAGCAGCAACACCAGAACCGCCCCGCCAGTCCCGATCGCCCCAGGGCGCAACACATTTCCGCGCTGCCGCATCGCCCCACCTCGTCGCGACCGAGCCGATCCGTGATCAACGGTCGCCAGGAGAATTCCGAAGACCCGCCGATGTTTCCACTGGGGATCGATTCTTCGCCAACCCACCCCATCACGGCAACACCTCAGGCCCCCTGACCTTACGCGGAAGGCGGTTCCGTCGGGGCACTTTCCCGCCACAGAACGGCCAACAGTTCTTCGGAAAGCGACAATCCGGCCAATGCGCCCCGAACAGCGGCCCGATTGCGCATCAACAGGCGCCCGCCGTGCGGCGGAACGAGCAGGCGCGCGCCCGGCGTACCCGGACCGCCGGACGGATCGCCCCCGTCCAGCAGTCCGGCCACGGCGGGCTGGAGGTCCAGCGGGGCGACCGCCGCCGGGGCGCCCGGGACGCCGTGGTGCAGGACGGTGGTGAGCGCCCGGCTGAACGAGCCCTCCTCGCCCGGCAGTACGGCGTCCCGGCCGCGTCTGCCCGGGGCGTAGCGGCCGATCCGGCCCCACAGCGGGACCCGGGAGTAGCTGAGCAGTTCGCCCGCGCTGTCCTCGCCGGGCCGTTCCAGCGCCGTCCAGGTGTCCCGGTCGGCCACCGCGTCGACCAGCAGCAGGGCCTCCTCCTGGTCCCCGTGCACCATCGCGCTGACCACCCAGTCCCAGGCCAGGCCGCGCCGGTAGGCGTTGCCGGGGGTGCTGCCGCCGGTGACCAGGGCGAGCCGGCGCCCGCGCGGGTCGGCCACCAACTGGCCGACCAGGCAGACCACCAGCCAGCGGCCGGGGCGCCGGGCCGCGTCCCGGACGGCCGTGAGCATCGCGTTGGCGTCCGCGTCCGGCGCCACGGCCGTCACCCGGCAGCCCGCGGCGCCGGTGTCGAAGCACATCCCGGGCAGCACCTCGGCCAACAGCCGGGCGCCCGCCGGGGCGTGCGCCGACCCGCCGTAGGCCCGCTCGGGCCCGCCGTCCGCCCCGATCACCACCAGATCGACCCCGCCGGCCATCCGTCCGCCCCCTCCTGCGCCCGCCCCTCCACCGATCCCGACGCGGGGCAGGCTACCGCTCCGGCCGGGCGCCGACGGGGCTCCCGGCCCGTCCGCTCAGGGACCATGGGCCCTATCGACGCCCGCGCCGACCGAGGACGATCGGACGCATGGAGCGTGAGGACCGAGTGCAGACCCTGAGCGAGGCCGAGTGCCTACGGCTGCTCAGCACCGTGCCCGTCGGGCGCGTGGTGTACACCGAGCACGCGCTGCCGGCCGTCCTGCCGGTCTCCTTCGAGGTCCTGGACGGGCGGCTGGTGCTCGCCGTGCGCCGGGGAAGTGCCACCGCGCGCGGGCTCGACGGCACGGTGGTGGCCTTCCAGGCGGACCTGCTGGACCCGGTGACCCGCACCGGGTGGAGCGTGCTGGTGCACGGCCGGGCCGACGCCGTCAGCGAGCCCGAGCAGGTGCGCCGGGTGCTGCGCTCCGGGCTGCGGCCGTGGGTGGGGGACCCGGAGCCGCTGTTCATCGCCCTGGTGCCGGAACTGGTGAGCGGCCGCCGGCTGTTCCCGACCGGGCAGGGCTCGCTCGGGCAGGGCTCGCTCGGCCGACCGCTGCTGCGGCCCTGAGCTCGGGTTTCGCACTCCGCTCCTGACAGGTACCGGCGGGTAGGCATACGCTTCCGGCGTCCTGCCCCGTGACCCCTCCCCGGGGCCGTCCCCTCCAGGAGCGCACCGTGACGACCTTCGCCTCCCTCGCCGAGCTGACCGCCGCCGTCGGCACCGAGCTGGGCACCAGCGAGTGGCACACCATCGACCAGCGGAAGATCGACCTGTTCGCCGAGGCGACCGGCGACCACCAGTGGATCCACGTCGACCCGGAGCGGGCGAAGGAGAGCCGGTTCGGCTCGACCATCGCGCACGGCTACCTGACCCAGTCGATGATCCCGGTGCTGGCCAAGGAGTGCTACGGCGTCGAGGGCGTGCGGATGGCGCTGAACTACGGCTCGGACAAGGTGCGCTTCCCGGCCCCGGTGCCGGTCGGCACCGCGATCCGGGCCACCGCCGAGCTGCTCTCGGCCACCGAGGTGCCGGGCGGGGTCCAGGCGGTGGTGCGCTTCACCATCACCAGCGAGCAGAGCGACAAGCCGCACTGCGTCGCGGAGGCGATCACCCGCTTCTACGCGTAGCGGCGGGCCGGCGACGGGCGCGCGGCCCGGACGCCGGGCACCCGCACCGCGCGGGGGCCGGGCTCGGCGCCGGCGGCGCGTGCCGGGTACGCCGATTGGACCGCGCCGGGCTCTTCGCCGGGTCCGAACGGCCCACGGCGAGTAACGTCCGACGAGATGGTTGTCGTACCCCAGTGGCCCCACGGCCCCCGGGGTACGCGCCCCGGCCTGCCCGGTAGCCGTGACCGTCCCAGGAGGAGCCGTGCCCCGCCCCGTCCCGTGGTTCTCCCGTCTCGCCGGTCTGACGTCACAGTTCGCACCGCCGCCCAGCGCACCGGACGCCGACCGGGCCGCGCTCGGCTGCGGCGCCCCGGAGCGCGCACTCCCCGGCCTCGCCGGGCTGCCCCGCGCCGCCTGGCACCGGGTCCGCACCGACGCCTTCGGGGCCGACCCCCGGGGCGAGCGGCTGGCCCGGATCCGCCGCTCGCCGCAGTTCTCCGACGGCGCCTTCCGCAACCCGGTGCCCACCCGCCGCCTGGTCTACGAGCGCAGCCCGCTGGAGATCACCCTCGCCCAGCTGAGCGGGGACAAGACCCGCCGGGCGCCGTCCGCAGCGGTGCCGGTGCACCGGCTGCTCCCCGTCGACCTCGCCGCCCCGCCTGCCTCCGGACTGCGGCTCACCTGGCTGGGGCACGCCACCGTGCTCGCCGAGATCGGCGGGCGGCGCGTCCTGATCGACCCGGTCTGGGGCGAGCGCTGCTCCCCCTTCGGCTGGACCGGCCCCAAGCGGCTGCACCCGGTACCGCTGCCGCTGTCCGAACTCGGGCCGGTGGACGTGGTGGTGATCTCGCACGACCACTACGACCACCTCGACATGCGCACCGTGAAGGCCCTGATCGGCAGCGGCGCGGTGTTCGCCGTACCGCTCGGGGTCGGGGCGCACCTGGAGCACTGGGGCGTGCCGGCCGGGCGGATCGTCGAGCTGGACTGGTGGGAGTCGGCCGAGGTCGCCGGACTGACCCTGACCGCCACGCCCGCCCGGCACTACTGCAGCCGGGGTCCGCGCACCAGCGCGCTGTTCCTCTGGGCGTCCTGGGTGGTCGCGGGCGGCGGGCACCGGATCTTCCACAGCGGGGACACCGGCTACTTCCCCGGCTTCGCGGAGATCGGCCGCCGGCTCGGCCCGTTCGACGCGACGATGATGCAGGTCGGGGCGTACAGCGAGTTCTGGCCCGAGGTGCACATGACCCCGGAGGAGGGCGTCCGGGCGCACCTGGACCTGGGCGGCGAGCTGCTGCTGCCGATCCACTGGTGCACCTTCAACCTGGCGATCCACCCCTGGGAGGAGCCCGCCGAGCGCGTGGTCACCGCCGCCCAGGCGCTCGGCGCCCACCTGGCGGTCCCCCGCCCCGGCAAGCCCTTCGAGCCCGCCGACCCGCCGGCCCTGCGGCTGTGGTGGCGCGCCGTCGCGGCCAGGCCGCGCGGCATCGAGCCGCTGGTCGCGGAGCGGACGGAGGTGCGGGAACAGGCGACGGGTTTCAGCGAACAGATTTCAAACTCTGTCATCTGAAATCTGTTCGCTGAAATCTGTTATCTGTTCGCCGTCAGCTGTTCGACGCCGTCCCCCGGCGGCGCCGGATCACCGCCCAGCCCGCCTCCTGCACCACCAGGGTGAGCACCCCGGCCAGCACGATCCCCAGCAGGTTCAGCAGCAACTGCACGCTGGATCCCCAGAACTGGTCGACCTTGCCGTACCCGAGCGCGACCGCCGCATTGGCCGCGGCGGGCACGGTGGTGACCGAGATCGCGACGCCCACCAGGGTGCCGGCCTTCGCCGAGGTCAGCGAGAGCAGCCCCGCGACGCCCGCCAGGAAGGCGACCACGAAGGAGGTCGCGTCGGGCTGCCAGATGAACGAGGTGTTCGGACGCGCGGCATCGAACCGCTCCTCCGAGAAGAGCCCCAGCGCGTCCATCAGCAGTCCGAAGCAGACCGTCAGCGCCATCGCCACCAGGAAGCCCGTGACCAGGGCGTTCAGCGAGCGCAGCGCCGGGCGCGCGCGGCGCTGGACGATCGCCACGCAGAGCCCGGCCAGCGGCCCGAACTCCGGGCCGACCGCCATCGCGCCGACGACCAGGATGGCGCTGTCCAGCACCGAGCCGCAGGCCGCCAGCATGGTGGCGACGGTGAGGAAGGCCAGGAACACCCAGGTGAGGGTGGACTCCTCGTGGGTGATCTCGGAGACCGACTCCCACACCAGCGCGTCGGCCCCCTCCCCCGGGGCCAGCCGCTCGGCCTCGTCGGCCGCCGCCGAGAGGCTCAGGTCGAGCGCCGAGACGTCGATCGCCCCGCGCTCGACCAGGCCCGTCCCGCGCAGTGCGCCCAGCACCTCGTCCAGCGCCTCCCGGGCCACGTCGCAGAGCACCACGTCCCCGGCGGGCCGGACGGCCGCGTCCGGCAGGACCACCACGTGGGTGACCCCGACGGAGTCGTCCAGGCAGCCGAGCACCGGCTCGCGCAGGTCGGGCGGGACGATCAGGCGAAGGTGCAGCACGGGCTCTCCGGAACGTAGCGGACGGATCGGAAATCCCGCCCACCCTAGAACCTGACGCCCCGCCCGCCCTCGCGGCCCGCTCTCTCGGCCCGTCCCTCGCGGCCCGTCCCGCCGACACATGAGCCCCGCTCAGCCCGCGAGGACGTCCCGCAGCGCCCGGGCCTCCTTCACCACCCGGCTCGACCCGCCCTGCTCCGCCGCCGCCGTCACCTCGGCCACCGCGCCCCGCGCCCCGCCCCGCCGGGCGCAGTCCGCGGCGAGCACGAGCAGGTCCCCGAGCCCGCGGACGGTCGGCCCGGACGTGCCGAGCAGCCCGGGCAACGCGGCCCGCAGCACCGTCCACACCGTCCGGTGCGCGCCGGTCTCCGCCGCCTGGCCGAGCACCGCCACCAGCCGGGTCGGCTTGACCGCCCCGAGCGGGACCAGTTCGCCCAGCTCGCGCCCGAGCAGCCCGCCGTCGAGCTCCCCGCGCGCGGCGAGCACCAGCAGCGCGTCGAGGGCGCCGGTCCGGTCCTCGGCGTGCCGGGCGCCCAGCCCGTACGCGAGCGCCAGGTGCAGCGCGAGTCCGGCGGGGCCGCCGGACTCGGCGAGCAGCGGGAGGTGGCGCGCGGCCCCGCGCTCGTCCCGGTCGGCGCCCGCGGCGAACTGGTCGAGCCAGCGGGCGGCCAGCTCCTCCCGGTGGTGGGGCAGGACCGCCACCCAGTGCGGGACCGGCCGCCAGACCCACTCCTCGACGGCGCGGGCCCGGGAGACGCTGGGCCCGGTCGGGTCGAGCAGCTTGCGGAACTCCGGGGCGAGCCGCTCGCCGGCCGGCCCCGTCGGCCCGGAGCCGGTGCCCGGCTGGGCGACGACGATCCGCTCGATCTCCTCCCACCAGCGGTCCAGGTAGGTCCGCCGGCTCCGCACGCCCCGGCCGGGCGCGAAGAGCACCCGTTCGGAGGGCTGTCCGGGCAGGCCGCCGGTGCGCAGCCAGTGCGCCAGCCACCGCCCGGCGGGCGAGGTGAGCGCCTCGGCGGCGGCCAGCACCTCGGGCTCGGCGGTCGGCCGGACCCTGAGCAGGGCCGCGCACAGGTCGGCCTGGCCGGGGGTGATGCGCGCCGCCTGGTACCCGGCGAGGCGTTCGACCAGCGCCGCCGGTTCGATCGCCCCGGTGGTGTCGGTCGGGACGGCGAGCAGGTAGGGCGGGCGGTTGGCGGTCACCTGCCAGGCGGCCTCCTCCAGCCGGGCGGCGAGGACGGTGCCGTGCGGGCTGGTGCGGGGGCCGCGCAGCGGGGTGCGTCCGCTGCCGGTGAGGGCGTCCCAGAGCCGGCGTGACGGCGTCTCGCCCGCCAGCGCGGCCACCACGTAGGAGATGTCCCGGGGCGTGCAGTCGGCCCAGTGGCCGGCGCCCTGCCAGGGGTGCGTCCGGCGGACGGGTTCCAGTGCCGCGAGGAGCGCGGCCCGGTCCAGGTGGGCCTGCCGGACCAGTCCGTCCAGCACCCGTTCGAAGGCGGCGACCTCGGGCTCCCGGGCCGCGAGCAGCGCGGAGAGCTCCTCGGCCAGCTCGGCCGCCGAGCCGATCGGTGCCCCGAGCGGGCGCGGCCCGGGCACCGGCGGCAGGATCTCCTCCGATCCGCCCGCCGGGTCGTCGCCGCCACCGCCACTGCCACCGGCACCGACCGGGGCGCCGAACAGTTCCCCGGCCCGGGCGTGGTGGGCGGCGTGGAGCAGTTCGGCGGCGCCGCGCAGCTCGGGCAGCACGGCCGTGCCCGCCGCGGCGAGGTGACGGGCCACCACGTTCAGCGCCCGCTCCTGGACGCCGGGGTCCGGGTGGCCGAAGGCTCCGGCTGCCGCGAGCACCACCGGCCCGGAGCGGTCGGGCGCGCGCCGGCCGGCCTTCTCCAGCCAGGCCAGCTGGGCCCGCACCAGCTTTTTCTCGGTCCGGAACAGCACCACCGCGGAGGCCTCGGTGAGCGTCTCCGGCTCGATCAGCCCGGCCTCGTCCAGTCCGGCGAGCACCTCCTGGGCGTGGCCGGCGATCACCGACAGCCCGTCCAGCAGCGCCAGGACGTCCCGTACCCTGGCCGCGTACTCCTCGGGTGTCGGGTCGAGCGCGCGCAGCAGTTCCAGGAAGGCCCGCTGGTCGGCGGCCTTGCCGCCGCGCAGCAGCCGGGCCAGGCAGCGGTCGAGCAGTTCGACCCGGTCCACCAGCCCGGCCGCGGCCAGGTCGGCGATCGCCTCGGTCCAGACGTCCCCGCGGCGGGGGCTGTGCCGGCGGGTCAACGTGCCACCGATGTCGGCGAGTTCGAGGATCCGGGGCAGTAGGACGGGCGTCAGGGCGTCGGCCCGCAGCCGCTCGACCAACGGCGGCCGGGGGCCGTACTCGGTGGACAGGGCGCCGAACCAGCCCCGGACGAAGGGCTCGCTCACCGGCACGGCGCAGCCGGTGCGCCGGACGATCGCCTCGACCAGCGGGTGCATCGACCAGCCCCAGGAGCGCACCGGCCGCTGGGCGAGCCGGGTGGCCACCTCGATCTGCCACTCCTGCGGCTGGGACTCGACGACCACGTGCAGGGTCGGGTGCCGGGCCCAGTCGCGGCTGCCGAAGTCGGTGCCGGCGAGCCAGGTGGCGGCGCCCGCCGGGCCGGGGTGGCAGCCGGCTCCGGCGATCAGCAGGGCGCCCCGGGTGTCCGTCCCGGACTGCGACCAGTCGTCGCGCAGCTCCTTGCGCAGCTCCCTGAGCGCGGCCAGGCACTCCCGCCGCTGGACCTTGTCCAGCTCGGCCAGCAGTTCCGGGACGGCTTCGACGAACCCGACCCGGACGGCCGCGAGCAGTTCCCCGACCGGCCCCGCCGTCCGCTCCACGATCTCCGCCTCCGCCTTCGCCATCTTCGCCACCTTCACCGCTCTGTCCACCCTTTCCGCCTTCTCCCCCGTGCTCATGCCCCGGCCTCGCGCACCATGCCGACCGCCAGCGCGTGCTTGCACGGCCCGCGCCCGCCGCGGTACTTGGCCCACCACAGGCAGGTGCAGCTCACCCGCCCCGACGCGTCCGTCCGCACCCGCTGGATGTGGTCGTCCACCGTGACGACGGCCGTTGCCCCGTCGCCTTCCAGCCGCACCGCACCCGCCGCGACCAGCGCCCGGGCGGCCCGCAGCCGGGGGTTGGCGGCCTCGGCGCGCCCGGCGTCGTACGGGAGCCGCCGGTGGAAGTGGGCGGCCTCGGCGGTGTCGTAGCCGATCTGCCCGGCGGTGCCGAGCCGGGTGAGCGCGGCGCGGACCCGCTCGACGCCCAGCCCGGACTGCTCGGCCAGCTCGGCGACCTCGATCCGGGGCTCCCAGGCGAGCAGTACCGCGATCAGCTCGGCGTCCTGCTCGACCGTGCCGGTGGCGAGCGCGTCGAGCACGCCGCCCTCGCCGGAGAAGCCGCGCGAGGCGTCCGGCGAGAGGGTGAGGGTCAGCCGCATGCCGGGCAGCACGACCTCCCAGGCGCAGGCCGTCGGGGCCGGGCCGGCGACCGGCCCGTACACCCGCAGGCCGAGCGCGTGCCGCAGCACGCGCTGCAGGGCGACCAGCCGCTCGGGCCCGGGCAGGCAGACGGCGCCGGGCACCGGACGGGTGGTGGGCCGCAGGGTGCGCCCGGCCGGGACGACCCAGCCGACGCCGCCGCGGCCGCCGCGCGGCAGGGAGCGCAGGAAGCGCACGGCCTCGGCGGCGCCGAGTTCGGCGCGCAGGTCGAAGCCGGCGGCGACCACCTGGGTCTCGGCGAAGCCGCGCAGCCAGCGCTCCGGCAGCGGCACCTTCCGCTCGACCAGCGGGCCGTCGAGGCCGGTGACCTCCAGGGCGTCCGGCCCGACCGCGAGGTGCAGCGGCTCGGCCGGGCCGATCCTGGTCAGCGCCTCCCGCAGCGGGTCGTTGACGTCCACGTTGGTGGTGCCGTGGCCGATCTCGCCGCCGTCCAGCCCCGCCCCGAGCACGTCGAGCCGGGCGTACACGCCGCAGCAGCCGGAGAAGGACTCGAAGCGCAGCCGGTCCCCGTTCGCGGTGACCACCGGGTCGAGCGAGGCCCGCAGCCGCGGCTGGTGGTAGCGGGCGGCGGCGACGTCCGCGACGGCGAGCAGTGCGGCGGCGGCCGGGGCCGGCTCGGCCAGGAAGCCCGCGAAGAAGCGCGGGTTGGCGGCCGCGCCGAGCGGGGTGGCGCCGCCGGAGGTGGCCAGGTCGAGGCTCCGGCCGGCGGCGCCGTCCAGGACGGCCGACGGGCGCAGGTAGGCGTACGCCTGTGCGGATTGCGTCATGGGCAGCACGCTAGGTGACCGGTCCGACATCCCCCCGCCCGGTCGGCGTAGTGAAACACGTTCTACCCGGGGTCCGCGTTACCCAGGTCACACCACCGCACGGTTGGCTTCTGCCACTATGGGCCGGTGACCGACCTGACAGAACAGCAGAGACCGACCGAGCAGGCGCCCGCCCCGGCCACCCCGTTCGCCGCCCTGCTGGAAATCGAGCAGCTGAACGAGAACACGTTCCGGGGCCACTGCCACGCCGGCGCCCCGATGCGCGCCTTCGGCGGCCACGTCGCCGCCCAGGCCCTCGCCGCCGCCGGACGCACCTGCGCCCCGAAGCGCGCGGTGCACTCCCTGCACGGCTACTTCCTGCTGCCCGGCGACCCGACCCGGCCGATCGAGTACCAGGTCGACCGGCTGCGCGAGGGCTTCACCTACACCACCCGCCGGGTCCGGGCGGTGCAGGACCGGAAGGAGATCTTCAACCTCACCGCCTCCTTCAAGCTCCCCGAGCCGGCCGCCGGCGACCGCCAGCGCGAGGTGCCCCCGCTGCCCGACCCGGAGACCCTGCCGGACGCCTTCTCGCACTGGGACGAGGAGCTGCGCACCGCGATCAAGGCCTCCGACGGCTTCCGCGACCTCGAACTGCGCTTCGTGCCGCCGGACGCCCCGGGCCTGCCGCCGGCCGTCCCCGGCATGCCCCAGCAGTTCGTCTGGCTGCGCATCGCCACCCGCCTGCCGGACACCGACCCGCTGCTGCACACCTGCGCGCTCACCTACCTGTCCGACCTCACCCTGGCCTCCACCGCCGGGCTGCACGAGCAGGCGAACTTCTTCCAGCGCATCGAGCCGCCCCGGCTGCTGATGACCTCGCTGGACCACGCGATGTGGTTCCACCGCCCCTTCCGGGCCGACGAGTGGCTGCTCTTCGCCCAGCGCAGCCCCTCCGCCTCGGACGGCCGCGGCCTGTCGCTCGGCGAGTTCTACGACCGGGACGGCCGGCTGGTGGCCTCCGCCACCCAGGAGGCGCTGATCCGCCGGATGCCGTGAACCGGGCGGCTCCCGGAGGCCGCCGGGAGCCGCGCGGGAGGCACCCGGAAGGCCTCCGGACACCCCCGCCCGCCGACCGGACGAAGCCCGGACGAAGCCCGGTGGACGGCGGGCGAACGGAAGGGGGCCGGTCGGCGTCATACTCCTGAGCGGCCCCGGCCCGTATCATGGTGCGGGTGACCAAGGTTGACCTGTCACCACGGCCGGTGGAGGCGATGTCTCCGCGTCAGCTCGAACGCCGCGAAAGCCTGATCGCGGCCGCGCTCGCCCTGGTGAACGAGATCGGCGTCGAGCGGCTGCAGATGAAGCAGGTCTGCGAGCGGTCCGGAGTCGCCCTGGGGACGGCGTACCGCTACTTCTCCTCCAAGGACCACCTCCTGGCGGCGGCGATCGCCGAGTGGCACCGGCTGCTGCTGGCGGACCTGGTGGCCGAGCTGCGCGGACCGCGCGCCGGGCTGGGGGCCACCGACCGGGCGGTCCGGTTCGTCCGGGGCGGGATGCGGGCCTACCAGCGCCAGCCCGAGCTGGCCCGGTTGCGGGTCGCCGTCGCCGCCTCCACCGATCCCTTCGCCAGCGAGGCCCTGCAAGGCATGGCCCGGGCCGACAGCACCGCGCTCCAGGTGGTGACGGCCGAGGTGCCGGCGGCGGCCAGCGACCTGGTGCGCCACATCGTGGCGCACGCCTGGCAGGGGGAACTGACGGCCTGGGTGACCGGCCGCACCACCCTCGGGGACGCCAGACGGCGGCTGGAGGACGTGGTGCGCCTGGTGCTGACCCCGTACGAGACCCCCTACCCGGCCCCGTACGAGGTCCAGTCCACCGGCTGAGCCCGCGCGCCCCGAACCCGGACAGCCCCGAACCCGGACGGCCCCGAACCCGGGCGCCCCGGCCCGGGCGTCCCGACGGCCGCTCAGACCACCGTCACCGGGTGCGCCACCACCGCGCCGAACAGGTAGCCCTCGCGGTTGAGGGCCGCCCGTTCGGGCTGGGTGGCGCCGCCGCGGTCGGTCGCGCGGGCGCGCAGCTCGTACCGGCCGGGCCGCTCGGGGCGCCAGCCGACGCTCCAGCGCGCCCAGTCCCCGGCGGGCGGCTCCCCGTCCAGTTCGGCGGGCCGCCAGCTGCGGCCGCCGTCGGTGCTCACCTCGACCAGCCGCACCGGGGCCGTACCGGACCAGGACCGCCCGTACAGGCGGTGCTCGCGCCCGGCCTCCAGTCGGGCGCCCTCGGCCAGTTCGAAGGCGGACTTGACCACCTGGGTGGTGAGCGCGACGCCGTCGGGCGGCCAGCCCGGGCCGTACATCCGGTAGAAGACGGTGTTCCAGGGCGACCGGAGCGGGTGGTCGGCCACCTCGATGCTGCCGACCCACTTGATCGAGGCGATGCCGACCCAGCCGGGCACCACCAGTCGCACCGGCGCGCCGTGGTCGGGGGTCAGCGGGGCCCCGTTCATCTCGTAGGCGAGCAGCGCGTCGTCCAGCGCCTTGGCGATCGGCAGCGGCCGGCGCACCGGGCCGTGGTTGGTGCCGTCGACGACGTAGTCCGGGTCCAGGCCGGCGGGCAGCACGTCCACCGCGCGGTCGGTCAGCCCGGCGGCCCGCAGCACCTCGGCGAGCCGCACGCCCCGCCAGGCCGCCGAGCCGACGCTGCCCAGCGTCCACGGGGTGCCGGGGACGCGCTGGCCCTGCTGGCGGTGGAAGTAGCCGCGGCCGTTGCCCGCGCACTCGATCAGCGCCTCGGTCCGGGTGGCGGGCAGCGCCCGCAGGTCGGCCAGGCCGAACTCGACCGCCCGCTCCGGCCCCGGAGCGCCGTGCAGGCCGCTGCCGAACAGCCGTAGCCGCCAGGTGGCCGGGTCGATCAGCGGGGTGCTGGTGTGGTTGCGGACGAAGAACCGTTCCACCGGGACGTGACGGCCGACGGCGGCCCCGCCGTCGGCCTCGCGCAGCGCGTCCCAGCGCATCTCGGCATTGGTGTCGCGCCGGACGAACCACCGGGCGGGCAGCGGTTTGACGATTCCGGGCAGCTCGATGCTTCCCGACGGGTCCATGCTTCCGGGCACGGGCCTGGCACCTCCTCGACGGCGGGGCACGACGGCATCCGGACGGCACTGTCCGGATGGCGCTCCCGCTCTCCCAGCGTAGGCGCTCCGGCGCTTTCCGTGACCGGGTCGGCGGGCGGCGGTTCCCGCCCGGGCCCGGCCGAGTACGCCCCCGGCGCCCGCCACCTAGAACTCCCCTCCGGGCAGCGGCCGATGGCCGAAGCCCTGCCCCAACCCCGCGCATCCGTCGAGGAGTTGGCCAAGGGCCGAACCGCCCCCACCTCCACCGGGCCGGGGGCCGACGCGGGCAGCCGCCGAAGCGCTCTCCTCCGACCCCGACCCCGGCCCCGCGACCGCGCACCCGCCGGGCGGGGGCGGGCGGCCTGACGGGACGAAGGTCCCCACCCTCCGCCTGCCCGGCGCGCCCTCCCGCCGCGCACGCCGCCAACTGGACATAGTGCGACATACATCTTGAATCCCCCGTGTTCCCCGTATGTCGAGAGGTCCTCCCGCATGAGCAGCCAGCCGCCGCAGCCCTCCCCGCTTGTGCAGGAGCCCGACGAACCCGGCGAACCCGCCGCCACCCTCCCCACCGACCGGGCGGTCTTCGGGATCAGCGCCGTCCTGGTGCTCGCGGTGGTCGCCTGGGGCGTGTTCGCCGAGGACTCGCTCGGCCGCACCTCCAGCACGGCGCTCCGCTGGGTCCTGCACAACTTCGGCTGGCTGTTCGTGGTGGCCGCCGACGTCTTCCTGGTCCTCACCGTGCTGCTCGCCTTCAGCCGCTTCGGCCGGATCCGGCTCGGCCGCGACGACGACGAACCGGAGTTCTCCACCCTCGCCTGGGTCGCCATGATGTTCAGCGCGGGCATGGGCATCGGCCTGATGTTCTACGGCGTCGGCGAGCCCCTGCAACTGTTCGCCGCCCCGCAGCCCGGCTCCGGCCTCGAACCGCAGAGCGCGGCCGCCGCCCAGCAGGCGCTGGAGTTCTCGCTCTTCCACTGGACCCTCCACCCCTGGGCGATCTACGCGGTCGGCGGCCTCGCCCTCGCCTACACCACCTTCCGCAAGGGCCGGGGCAACCGGATCTCCGCCGCCTTCGTCCCGCTGATCGGGCAGCGCGGCGCGGACGGCTGGCAGGGCAGGGCGATCGACCTGCTCGCCGTCTTCGCCACCGTCTTCGGCTCCGCGACCAGCCTCGGGCTCGGCGCGCTCCAGGTCGCCGACGGCCTCGGCTACATCACCTCCGTGCGCAACACCCAGAACGCCCAGCTCGTCATCATCGGCTCGCTGACCGCCGCCTTCGTGCTCTCCGCGTTCTCCGGCGTCCACAAGGGCGTCAAGTGGCTCTCCACCGCGAACGTCGTGCTGGCCTCGCTGATCATGCTCTTCGTCTTCGTGTTCGGGCCGTCGGTGTTCGTCCTCGACTCGATCCCGTCCACCGTCGGCGGGTACCTCTCCGATCTGCTCGGGATGTCCACCCAGACCGGCGCCTTCACCGACGAGAGCTGGCTCGGCTCCTGGACGATCTTCTACTGGGCCTGGTGGCTCTCCTGGGCGCCCTTCGTCGGCACCTTCATCGCCCGGATCTCGCGCGGCCGCACCATCCGGCAGTTCCTGCTCGGCGTGCTGCTGGTGCCCAGCGGAGCCACCGTGATCTGGTTCTGCGTCATGGGCGGCACCGCGATCCGGCTCGTCGGCACCGGCACCGCCGACCTGGTCGCGACCATCCCGCGCGGCGCGGAGGCCTCGCTGTTCGAAATGCTGCGCTCGCTGCCGCTCGGCTCGGTCACCAGCGTGGTCGCGGTCCTGCTGGTGATGACCTTCTTCATCACCAGCGCCGACTCCGCCTCCCTGGTGCTCGGCTCGCTCTCCAGCCGGGGCTCGCTGCACCCGCGCACACCGCTGGTGGTGGTCTGGGGCGTGCTGATGGGCGGGGTCGCGGCCGCCCTGCTGCTGGCCGGCGGGCTCACCGCGCTGCAGAACGCCACCATCCTGGTCGCGCTGCCCTTCGTCGTGGTGATGCTGCTGCTCTGCCTCTCCCTGGTGAAGGAGCTCCGCGAGGACCCGGCGGCCGGCCCCTCCCGCTTCCACCCCGCCCACGGCCTGCGGGACGCCGTCCGGGTCGCGGTGGGCGAGGCCCTCGCCGAGCGCGGCCGACGGCGCTGAGGCCCCCGACACACCGGCACTGACCAGCGCATACGCCCCACCCGGCGACCGGGTGGGGCGTATGCGGCCAAGTGACGCCCGATCCCCGCCCGGACTTCACCCGCGCGTACCGACCGTTCACACCGCCCTGGGAGCCTCCCTGTCATGAACGCCAGCCCTCAGGCGCCCTACCAGGAACCGCGCTTCCCGCTCCCCCAGCGCCACCGCCGTCTCCTCGCCTGCACCGCCGTCCTCGCCTCCATCGCCCTCGGCACCCTCGGGGTCGGTGCCACCGTGGAGACCGTCCAGCACGGCCCGATCGCCGCCGCCACCGCGAGCAGGTAGCCGGCCCCGCCCCGCGCCTGGGGGGTCATGTCAATCCGAAGATCAGCAAGCCCTATGATCGCTCTGCAATACGACGCGAAGGGGATGCAGTGGCGCGGGTTGCAATCATCGGTGGCGGGATCAGCGGGCTGGGAACGGCCCTCATGCTCGGACGACGGGGCCATGCCGTCACCCTGTTCGAGCAGGAGGCCCGACAGGCCGACACGGACCTGGACCAGGACTTCTACCACTGGAAGCGGCCCCGGGTCCCCCAGGCCGACCAGCCCCACTCCTTCCTCGCCCCGGTCCGCACGGTGCTGCGCGCCGAGGCCCCCGACGTCCACGCCGACCTGCTGGCCCGCGGCGCCCGGGAGTACCACGACTTCGACTGGTTCGACCAGCACCCGCCGCACCGGGACGGCGACGAGGACCTGGTGACCCTGCGCACCCGCCGCATCGTGCTGGAGGCCGCCCTCACCGCCGCCGTCCGCCGGGAGCCCTCCGTCGAGGTACGGCGCGGCCGCCGGGTGAGCGCCCTCACCCTCCAGGACGGAAACCCGCCCCGGGTCACCGGCCTGCGGGTCGACGACGGGACCCACCCGGCCGACCTGGTCGTCGACGCCGCCGGCCGCCGCTCCGCCGTGCCCGGCTGGCTGACGGCCGCCGGCTGCCGCCCGCCCGTCGTCGACAGCCACCGCACCGGCATCACCTACCTGTGCCGCTGGTACCGCCTGCGGGCCGACGGCCCGCGCGACCCCGGGCGGGTGCGGACCGGCTCGGTCGCGGGGTTCGCCGCCGCCGGGGTCTTCCCCTCCGACAACGACACCTTCGCGCTGAGCATGGTGCTCTCGACCGGCGACCCGACCCGCGGCGCGCTCCTGGACCCCGCCGTGTTCGAGGCCGTCCTGCGCCGCTTCCCCGCCTGCGCCGCCTGGCTCGACCTCGACCCCGAACCCCGCTCGGCCGTCCTGGCGATGGCCGGCCTGGACAACCGCTGGACCTCCCTCACCGACGACGCCGGCCCCGTCGTCACCGGCCTGGTCAACGCCGGGGACAGCCTCGTCCACACCAACCCCACCCTCGGCCACGGCGTCGCCCTCGGCCTGCTCGCCGGCCAGTACCTCGCCGGCCACGCCGACCAGGTCGCCGCCGACCCCGCCGGCTACCACGACTGGACCGCCCGGACCCTGCGCCCCTGGTTCGACGCCCAGGTGGCCGGCGACCGCACCAACGAGCAGCGCCTGCTGGACGGTTCGGCCCTCCCCGAGCGCCGCACCGCCGCCCTCGCCGCCTGCGCCTTCGACGACCCGGTCGTCATGCGCGCCCGCGCCCACGTCCGCCACCTGGTCCGTACGCCCGAGGAGGCCTTCGGCAGCGAGGAGGTCGACCGCCACGTCACCGCCTGGCTGGCCGCCCGCCCCGACTTCACCCCCCGGCACGACGGACCCACCCGCAGCGAATGGGAAGCCCTCATCCCGGCCTGACCGCCCACGGCCCGCCCCGGCCCGGCAGTCGCCGGGGCCCGGGGCTCAACTCCCCGACGGGGCGGCGGGGCGGGAGTGGCGGCCGGTGCCGGGGGTGGGGTGGAGGTCCGGGGCCGGGGCGTAGCGGGCGGCCGGGGGGCGCAGCAGCCAGGTGGTGCGGGGCGTGGGGGTGATCAGGCCGAGCCGGTGCAGGAGGTCGAGGGCGTCGCGGCGCAGGGCGGTGCGGTCGGCGAGGTAGCGGGCCGGGAGGTCGTGGTCGTCGGCGATGTCGCCGAGGAGGCCGTCTATCAGCGCGTCGGCGATCGGTACGTCGCCCTCGGTGGCCTCGCCGGGCAGCGGCCGGACCTCCTCCACCAGGCCTTCGACCAGCAGCAGGGCGGCCTGGGAGAGGGTGCCGGTGCCGGGGAGGGCGAGGTCGGTGAGTTCGGCGGCCGGGTCGAGCAGGGCGACGCCCTCGGCCCGCAGTTCGGCCTCCAGCCCGAGGAAGTCCGCGAGCGCGGCCGGGCCGCTGAGCCGGTGCTCGTGCAGCCAGGCGCGCCGGTCCTCGGGGAGGTCGGCGGCGAGGACGGCGGGCGTCTCGGCGAGGAGGCGCCGCACGGCGGTAGCGGGTTCGGCCTCGGCGGCACGGCGGATCAGGTCGGCGGCGTCGGCGGCGAGGGCGGGCGGTCCGGCCGGGACGGCGCGGGCGAGTTCGCGGTCGACGGTCAGCACGAAGGCGGTGTCGGCCGGGTCGGCCGGCAGGTCGCCGAGCACCTGCCAGTCGGCCAGCGCGGCGAGCGCCATCGCGGGGGCGTCCGGGTCGGCCGCCTGGGCCGCGAGGTCGGGGGCGGCGGACCGCATCGCGTCGAGCAGCCGCCCGTACGGGAGTTGTTCGGGGGCATCGACGAGCAGGGCCAGGGCGAGGGCGAGCTGGGCGTAGCCGGCCGGGGTGAACGGGGCACCGGTGGCCGGGTGTTCGAGGCGGCGGGCGGCGCCGGGGCCGAGGCCGGCCTTGCAGAGCCGGGCGTGCCAGGGGCCGACGACCAGGCGGTAGCCGAGCAAGGTGTCGAAGCGTTCGACGAGCCAGTCGCGGTGACGGCGGATCAGCGGGAAGCCGTCGGCGTGCGGGCCGGAGGCGGTGACCAGCGGGTGGGCGAGCAACAGCCGTGCGGCGATGCGGCGTTCGGCGTCGGGGAGTTCCTCGCCCGCCGGTTCCGGGGCGTCGCCGGGCAGCTCCGGCAGGGCCCGGGTGCGCTCCGGCCTGCGGTGGCGGCCGGGCCGGCCGGACTTGGCGCCCGACCGGACGACGGGCAGGGCGGCGGCGTCGCGCCGGGCGCGGCGCAGGCCGCCGTCGGCGCGCCCCTCGCGGGCCTCACGGGCGCGCGGGACGGCGGCCGTGTGGGCGGTCGGGCCGTGCCACCAGCTGACGGCGGGGTCGCCGGGCTCGGCGGTGGCGCCCAGGTGCCGGGCGGGGTAGAGGCCGAAGGAGGCGGTGCACAGGTCGTCGGCGGCGCCGGGGGCGGCGGCGGCGAACCAGTGGGCGAGCCGGAGCAGTCCCGGGTCGGGCGAGAGCGCCCCGTCGGGCTCCTGCGGACCGTCAGCACCGTGCTCACCCGCGGCACCGGCCGGATCGGCGGGCCCGGCGGCTTCGGGTCCGCGTACGGCGAGGACGGCGGCGGCGGTTCCCCGGCCTGCCCCGCCCCTGCGTCCGTCCGGCCTGCCGGCGGCCACCCGGGTGGCGCCGACCGCGTACTCCTGCTGCTCCATGTCGGGGTCCAGCGTAGACGGTGACCGGCTCACCCGGTGGCAGCAACCGTGCTCCTGAGGAAGTCTCCGCAAGAGCCCTCGAAGCGGTCGCCGGTGCTCCGCTCTCCCGGCCGGGCCGTCACTCCCCTTCCCCCACCCGGGTTACGCACCGGTAACCTGGTCTTCCCCCACCCCGCCGACTCCCTTAGGGTCGGTGGACCCCCCACCCCGGGCGACCTCGGAGGCAGACGCCGCATGAGCATCCGTACGACCACCCGCGCCACCGGCCCCGGCGGGCGCCTGCGTTCGGCCACCGGCCTGCTCGGCGGCTTCGCGGCCACCTCGGCGGTGCACCTGGGCTCGATCCTCTCCGGGGCCCCGGTGCTGCGCAACGCCACCAAGCCGGCCCTGATGCCGCTGCTGGCCGCGCACAGCGTGGCGGCGGCGGCCCGGACCGAGCGCGAGCTGCCGAAGCTGCTGACCCCGGCACTGCTGGCGAGCGCGGGCGGGGACGTACTGCTGCAGTTGAAGGACGACACCGCGTTCCTGGCCGGGATGGGCTCGTTCGCGGCCGCGCACGTCTGCTACGTCGCGATGTTCGTCCAGCGCGGGGCGCTCACCGACCGGCGGCGCGCCCTGGTGGTCGCGGCCGCGTACGCGGCGGCCTGGGCGGGCATGATCGGCCGGCTCTGGCCGGACCTCGGGGAGCTCAAGGTCCCGGTGGCCGGCTACAGCCTGCTGCTCACCTCGACGGCGGTCACCGCGGCCGGCCTGGGCTGGCGGACCGGGCTGGGCGGGGCGCTGTTCCTGCTCTCCGACACCCTGATCGCGACCCAGCTGGCGAAGTGGCGCGAGCTGCCGGGGCATCAGTTCTGGATCATGGCGACGTACGTGCTGGCCCAGTACCTGCTGGCCAGCGGCCTCCTCCAGCACGAGGAGGGGCAGGACCGGGCGGCCCTCTGACGCGCCGCCACGCCGCCGGTCCGGTCAGGGCTCGGCGGCGCGGCGTGGGCGTACGCGGGGGGCGGGGCCGTCAGGCACTGCGCCTGCGGAGCAGCCAGAAGCCGCCGATGCCGCCCGCGACCAGGGCCAGCCCTCCGGCCAGCTCCGCCGGGTCCGCCGCGACCGAGCCGCCGAGCCCGGTCTTCACCGCGCCGTGCGGGGCGACCTGCTGGCTGCCGGCGCCGGACTGGCCCAGCGAGCCGGCCCACTCCCCCGCCGCCTTGCCCCAGTCGCCGAGGCCCTTGTCGGGGGCGGTGGCGGTCACCGTGGTGACCTTGACGGTGGTGGAGAAGGCGCCGCCGTCCGGGCAGGTGCCGTCGACCTTGCTGTCCCCGTTGCGCTCGGAGGCGAGCCGGGCGGAGCCGGTGTGCCTGCCGTCGGAGCCCAGGGTGAGGGTCGCGGGGCCGCCCTCGAAGGCGGCGGAGTGGGCGGTAATGGTCTTGGCGTCGGGCTTGTCCGACTTCTCGCAGGAGACCGTGACCGTCACGGTCTGGCCCGGTGCGGCCTGGGACGGGCTGACCGAGGCCGCGCCGTCCCTGGCTGCTGCGAGGGGGGCCGTCAGACCGGTCAGCACCGTCGCGCCGATCAGGGCGGCGGCGGCCGTACGCGTGGGGCGCATGCCGGAACCTCCGGGATTCTCGGGCGCAGCCGGGGACTCCCATGTCCACGTGGTGTGTCAACTGCACCCGGTCTTTCACCGACGGTAGGCAGGCCCGGTGGGCCCGGCCACCGCTCAGGACCGTTCGGGCGACGGCCCGTCACCTCGTGTGATCGTCACACGGCGTCACCGCGGCCCCGGGGGCTCAGAGGTCCAGGTCCACCACGACCGGGGCGTGGTCCGAGGTGCCCTTGCCCTTGCGGGCCTCGCGGTCCACGTAGCTGTCGGTGACGGCGTCCGCGAAGGGCTTGTTGGCGTAGGTGAGGTCGATCCGCATGCCGCGGTTCTTCGGGAACGCCAGCTGGCGGTAGTCCCAGTAGGTGTAGGGGTGGTCGTACTTGAGGGGGCGCGGCACCACGTCGTGCAGGCCGACCTCGCCCAGCGCCGCCAGCGCGGCGCGCTCGACCGGGGTGACGTGGGTGAGGCCCTCGAAGGCGGCGACGTCGTAGACGTCCGCGTCGGTGGGGGCGATGTTGAAGTCCCCGAGGACGGCGAAGGGGCGGGGGCCGGCCGCGTCCTCGGCGGAGGCCTTGCGCAGCGCCTCCAGCCACTCCAGCTTGTAGTGGTAGTGCAGGTGGTCGACCTCGCGGCCGTTGGGCACGTAGACCGACCAGACCCGGACCGGGCCGCAGGTGGCGGCGACGGCGCGCGGCTCGACGTCGGGCAGCAGGGCGCCGTCGGCCAGGTAGCCGGGCTGGCCGGGCAGGTCGCGCACGACGTCCTCCAGGCCGATCCGGGAGACGATCGCCACGCCGTTCCACCGGCCGTTGCCGTGCGCGGCCGTCTCGTAGCCGAGCTCGCGGACCGGCTCGTACGGGAAGGCGTCGGCCGCGCACTTGAGCTCCTGGAGGCAGAGCACGTCGGGCTTGGCGCTCTCCAGCCACTCCAGGAGCTTGGGCAGCCGGGCGGTGACGGAGTTGATGTTCCAGGTGGCGATGCGGACGGTCACGGCGGGCGGCCTTCCCGGTGGTTCGGTCGGTACGGACGGGGGTGGGCCCCACGGGGAGACCCACCCCGAACATACCGCCCGGCACCGACAACCCGGCCCGACCGGCGCCGCGGCCCGGCGCTCGACGGCCGGCACCGCGCCGCGGCCGGGCGGTCAGCCCGCGGGGCGGACCACCGCGGCCGAGCCGCCGCCGCGTCGCACCGGCTCGGCGGCGGCCACCCAGCGGCCGTCCGGCAGCCGCTCCACGCCGGTGGCGGCGCCGATCTCGCCGCCGTCGGCGAACCGGTGCCCGAGGGCCTCCAGCGCGGACCGCTCCGGCAGCGCCAGGAAGCCGGGCTCGGCCTGGGTGACGGCGCTGTTGCGCTGGCTGGCGCGCGGCGCGGCGATCGCCTGCTCCAGGCTCAGGCCCCGGTCGAGGCGGCCGAGCAGCACCTGGAGGGTGGTGGTGATGATGGTCGCGCCGCCCGGGCTGCCGGTGGCGAGCAGCGGCTCGCCGTCGCGCAGCACGATGGTCGGGGACATCGAGGACCGCGGCCGCTTGCCCGGTCCGGGCAGGTTGGGGTCGGGGACGCCGGCGGCGAGCGGGACGAAGTCGAAGTCGGTCAGCTCGTTGTTGAGCAGGAAGCCCCGGCCGGGGACGGTGATGCCGCTGCCGCCGGTCTGCTCGATGGTGAGGGTGTAGGAGACGATGTTGCCCCAGCGGTCCGCCACCGTCAGGTGGGTGGTGTTGGGGCCCTCGTACGGCTCGGGGAGGGCCTGCCCGGTGTCCGCGCAGTCGGCCGGGTGGTACGGGTCGCCGGGGGCGAGCGGGCTGGTGAGCGCGTGGTCCGGGCTGATCAGGCAGGCCCGGGAGGCGGCGTAGCGCTCGGAGAGCAGCTGCCGGGTCGGGACGTCGCCGAAGGCCGGGTCGCCGACCCAGCGGTTGCGGTCGGCGAAGGCGATCCGCGAGGCCTCCAGGAAGTGGTGGTAGTACTGCGTGCTGCTGGAGCCGGAGAGGTCGCCGTCCTCCAGGATGTGCAGCGCCTCGCCGACGGTGGTGCCGCCGGAGCTGGACGGGGCCATCGAGTAGACGTCGTAGTCGCGGTAGGCGACGTGGGTGGGCGCCTGGCGGCGGGCCTGGTAGGCGGCCAGGTCGGCGGCGTCGACCTTCCCGGGGCGGGCGTTGCGGCCGGAGGCCGGGTCGACCGGCGGGTGCTGCACGGTGTCGGCGATGTCCTGTGCCAACGCGCCCTGGTAGAAGGCCTTCACGCCGTCCTTGGCGAGCAGCCTGTAGGTCGCGGCGAGGTCGGGGTTGCGCAGGACGGAACCGACCTCGGGGAGCTTGCCGTTCGGCAGGAAGATCTTGGCGGTGGCCGGGAAGTCCTTGAAGCGGCTGTAGTTGTCGGAGGTCTGGCCGCGGAAGGTGTCGTCGACGACGAAGCCGTTCTCGGCGATCCGCTCGGCGGGTTCGAGGTTCTGCGCGAGCGAGCGGGTGCCCCACTGGCGCAGTGCGGAGTCCCAGGTGGCCGGGGTGCCGGGGACGCCGACGGACAGTCCGCTGGTGACGGCGTCGGCGAAGGCGAGCGGCTTGCCGCCCTCCAGGAACAGTCCGGTGTCGGCGGTGCGGCCGGCCGTCTCGCGGCCGTCGACGGTGTGCACCGTGCCGGTGGCGTGGTCGTAGTAGACGAAGTACCCGCCGCCGCCGATCCCGGAGGAGTAGGGCTCGGTCACGCCGAGCGCGGCCGCGGCGGCGACGGCCGCGTCCACCGCGTTCCCGCCCTTGCGCAGCACCTCGATGCCGGCGGCGGTGGCGTCGGCGTCCACCGAGGCCACCGCCCCGCCCCAGCCCACCGCCTCGGGCGCCTTGGGCGGTGGCGCCGCGGCGCCGGCGGGGCCGGTGGTGGCCCAGACCAGTGCGGTGGCGATCAGCAGTGATGGCGCTAGGCGGGTCAGGGCCCTCATCCGGTCCTCCTGAGTCGACGTCACGTCAGTTGTTCCACAGGAGACATGAATCCGACAACCACACCGCACGGCTACCAACGGGTAGTTGACAGGAGGGACGGAGGGGACGCCCTGTTCCCCGCCGCCCCTGGCCCCGCTACGGCGCGCTGCGCTCCACCCGGCGCCGTTTGATGGTGCGGAACCGCCGCGCGACCTGCCGCGCCAGGTCGGCGGCGCCGACCAGCCCGGCCTCGTTGCCGAGGGCCGCGTGCACGATGCTGGCCTCGGGCCGGAAGCCGCGGCCGGTGAGGGTGCGGCGGAAGGTGTCCCTGGCCGGGCCGAGCAGCAGGTCGCCGGCCTCGGAGACGCCGCCGCCGATGACGAAGCGCCCCGGGTCGAGGCCGGCCGCCAGGTTGGCGATGCCGACCCCGAGCCAGGTGCCGACCTCGTAGAGCAGCTCGACGGCGGTCGGGTCGCCCTCCCGGGCGGCCTCGGTGACCAGCGGTCCGGTGATGCCCTCGACGGTGCCGCCGGCCCGGGCGAGCAGCTGCTGCACCACCGGGGACTCCTCCGCGACCAGTTCCCGGGCGTCCCGCACCAGGGCGTTGCCGGAGGAGTACTGCTCCCAGCAGCCGCGGTTGCCGCACGGGCAGCGGTGGCCGCCGGGCACCACCTGCATGTGCCCGAACTCGCCCGCCAGGCCGTACTTCCCGCGGTCGACGTAGCCGTCCCGGACGACCGCGCCGCCGATGCCGGTGCCCAGGGTGAGCATCACCATGTGGTCCTCGCCGCGCCCGGCGCCGAAGCGCCACTCGGCCCAGGCGGCCGCGTTGGCGTCGTTCTCCACGATCACCGGGAACCGCAGCCGCTCGCTGAGCGCCTGCTGGAGCGGCTCGTTGCGCCAGTTGAGGTGCGGGGCGAAGAGCACCCGGGAGCGCTCGGCGTCGACCCAGCCGGCCGCGCCGATGCCGACCGCGTGGACGTCGTGCCGGTCGGAGAGCTGGAGCACCAGCTCGACGATCACGTCCTCGACGACCTTGGCGCTCTTGCTCTTGTGCGGGGTGTCGGTGCGCAGCTTCTCCAGCACCTTCCCCTCGCCGTCGACGACCCCGGCGACCACCTTGGTGCCGCCGATGTCGACGCCGATGGTGGGCAGCCGCAGTATGCCCGCGGGCAGGGCGCGGCGGCGGCGCTCGGCGCGCGGGCCGAGGCCGAGCAGGGTGGGCAGGACGGCCGGCCGAGTGCTGCCATGGGGGCTGGTCACGGCTGCGGACGCTCCTCACGAGAGTCGGGTTCGGTGGGACCGGGGGCCGACGGCCGGGCCAGCTCGTGCGAGAGTTCGGCGAGGTCGGAGCCGCCGGCCATCTCGGTGGTGAGCTGTTCGAGGCCGATCTCGGCGCGCGGGTGGCTGCCGGCCGTCCGCCCCCGTTTCAGCAGGGTGAAGTGATCGCCCACCAGGTAGGCGTGGTGCGGGTTGTGGGTGATCAGGACGACCCCGAGCCCGGCGTCGCGGGCCGCGGTGACGTACTTGAGGACCACCCCGGACTGCTTGACGCCGAGCGCGGCGGTCGGCTCGTCCAGGACGAGAACCTTGGCGCCGAAGTGCACGGCCCGGGCGATCGCCACGCACTGGCGCTGGCCGCCGGACAGGGTGCCGATCGGCCGGTCGACGTCGTGCAGGTCGATGCCCATCCGGGCGAGCGCCTCGCGGGTGGTGGCGCGCATGCCCTCGGCGTCCAGCCGCAGGCCGCCCCAGCGGCGGGTGCCCCGCTCGGAGCCGAGGAAGAAGTTGCGCCACACCGGCATCAGCGGGACGACGGCGAGGTCCTGGTAGACGGTGGCGATGCCGCGGTCCAGCGCCTGGCGCGGGGAGTCCAGCCGGACCTCCTCGCCGCCGACGGTGTAGCGGCCCTCGTCGTGCCGGTGCAGCCCCGCGATGATCTTGATCAGGGTGGACTTGCCGGCCCCGTTGTCGCCGAGCACGCAGCTGATCTCGCCGGCCCGCAGGGTCAGCGAGACGTCCTGCAGCGCGCGGACCGTCCCGTAGGTCTTGCCGACGCCCTCCAGCGCGAGCAGTTCGGTGCCCGCCGGTTCGGTGGCCACCGGGCGCTCCGTGCCGGAGCCGAGCTGGTCGTTCATCGCGGACCCCGTTCCGCCCGGCGCTTGACGTAGGCGTTGAGCAGCGCGGCCAGCAGCAGCATCGCGCCGAGGAAGAACTTGAACCAGTCCGGGTTCCACTGGGCGTAGATGATCCCCTTGCTGGCCATGCCGAAGATCAGCGCGCCGAGCGCGGAGCCGGCCACCGAGCCGTAGCCGCCGGTGATCAGGCAGCCGCCGATCACCGCCGCGACGATGTAGATCAGCTCGTTGCCGACGCCCTCGCCGGACTGCACGGTGTCGAAGGAGAACAGCAGGTGCTGCCCGAGCACCCAGGCGCCGAAGCCGACGCCCAGGTAGAGCAGCGTCTTGGTCCGGGCGACCGGCACGCCGACCGCGCGGGCGGCCGCCGCGTCGCCGCCGACGGCGAAGATCCAGTTGCCGAAGCGGGTGCGCAGCAGCACCCAGCTGCCGACCACCAGCAGGCCGAGCCACCACCAGACGGTGGCCTTGACCGTCAGTCCGCCGATGTTCACCTCGGAGGCGAACAGCCACCGGCAGCTCGCGAAGCCCTGCATGTCGGCGATCGACTTGGTGGAGACCGTCCCGGAGATCGCCTTGGTGACGCCCAGGTTGGCGCCGGTCAGCATCAGGAAGGTGCCGAGGGTGACGATGAAGCTGGGCAGCCTGGTGCGGCCGAGCATCCAGCCGTTGAACCCGCCGATCGCCAGCGTGGTGGCCAGCGAGACCAGCACGCCGACCCAGGTGACGGCGGTGAACTGGTAGGACACCATCGAGGAGGTCAGCGCGGCGGTGGTGACCAGCACGCCGGCCGACAGGTCGAACTCGCCGCCGATCATCAGCAGCGAGACCGGCACGGCCATGATCCCGATGGTGGAGGCCGCGTAGAGCACGGTGCCCAGCGAGGAGACCCGCAGGAACGGTTCGGCGACGGCGGCGAAGACCGTGAACACCGCGACGGCCGCGATCAGCGAGCCCAGCTCCGGGCGGGCGAGGAGGCGCCGCAGGGCGGCCGGACGGTCCTGGACGAGCAGGTCCGGGGTGGTGGAACCGCTCACCTGGTCCCCCTCGCGACGTACTCGGCGAGCGCGTCGGCGTCGTCCTTGGTCAGGATCTGCGGGCCGGTCGCGACGGGCTTGCCGCCGCCGAGCATGTCCAGGTTGGACCGGTACAGCCAGAGCAGGTCGACGCCCTCGTAGCCCTGGAGGTAGGGCTGCTGGTCGACGGCGAAGCCGACGCTGCCGGACTTGAGCCCGGCGACCACCTGCGGTCCCAGGTCGAAGGTGTCCAGCTCCACGCCGCGGTGGGCGTCCTGGACGGCCTGCAGTCCGGTGGCGGCCATCGGGCCGGACAGGGTGAGCACGGTGTCGATGGAGGGGTCGGCCTGGAGCTTGGCGGAGACCGACGCCCGGGCGTCGGGCATGTCGACGCCGTTGACGTACAGCACCTGGAAGCCGCCGCCGGCCTTGGACTGGGCGCCGGAGCAGCGCTGCTCCTGGCCGACGTTGCCCTGCTCGTGGATCACGCACAGCACGTTCTTGCGGCCGCGCGAGGCCAGCTCGGTGCCGGCCGCCTGGCCGGCCGAGGACTCGTCCTGGCCGATGTGGGTGAGCGCGCCGAACTTCGCGGAGAACTCCTGACCGGAGTTGATCGTGATGACCGGGATGCCGGCCGCCTTGGCCTTGCCGAGGACGCCGGCCATCGCGTCGCCCTTGGCGAGGGTGACCAGCAGGCCGTCGACCTTCTGGTCGATGGCGGCCTGGACGAGCTGGACCTGGTTCTGGGTCTGCGCGTCGTTGGAGTACAGGAAGGTGATGTTGTCCTTGGCGGCGGCCTGCTCGGCGCCCTTGCGCACGCTGTCCCAGAAGGCGTCGCCGGCGCCGGCGTGGGTCACCATGGCGACCTTCCAGCGCGGGGTGGTGACGGCGCTGCCACCGGCGGCCGCGGCCTTGGCGCGGGCCTCCTCGGCGCGTCTGCCTCCGGTACTGCTGCAACCGGCCGCGCTGACCGCGAGGGCCAGGACGGCGCACACGGGCCAGAAGCGGCGGGACGGGCGAAAGCGGGTTGTGCTCATCCCCATAGTCTCTCTGGCCCGGCCGCGCGGGATCGCACCGCCTCGCCCGGCGGTGCGAACGGCGCGCCAGGTAAGGTGCCCCGGGGGACCTTCCTGGAAGTTCGCTGAACATCTGGTCCGGAGCACCGCCGTCCGGGTGACAGACTAGGCGCCGACCCGAAGCGGGAACAACTCTGAAACGTGATGTTCCTCTCAGGTTCCGCACAGATTCGGACAGCAACCGATCATCCGCTGGTTGCCGTCTGATGCCATTGACGTGCGTCCGGGCGAGTGGGGCCCGGGCGGCGAGCGACCCGGATACGAGAACGCGATGGAACTGACAGGTACGCCATTCCTCATCCTCACCGTCATCCTGGTGCCGGTGTCCATCACAGTGGCGCTGCTCTTCTGGGGGAAGGTGCGCGGCCCCCAGCCGGTGCGCACCCTGTCCCGGATCGTCATGATCATGTTCTGCCAGGTCACCGCCGTGCTGATGGTCTTCGTGATGGTCAACAACGCGAACCTGATCTACGGCAACTGGGACGACCTGCTCGGCACCGGTGACCACGTCCGCGCGGTGCCCTCGGTGGCGCCGGTGGACCCGGCCGGCAACGGCAAGGACGGCTCCGGCGACGCCGCCAAGCAGCCGCCGAAGGTGCTGCAGAAGTTCGGCGGCGTGAACGACCCGGCGGTACCCGGCGACGTCCAGAAGACCGAGCTCAAGGGCCAGGTCTCCGGGGTCGACGGCGAGGTGCTGGTCTGGCTGCCGCCGCAGTACAACGACCCGGCGTTCAAGGACAAGAAGTTCCCGGTCGTCGAGCTGATCCCCGGCTACCCGGGCTCCTCCTCCACCTGGTACGGCACCCTCAAGGTCTCCGAGCAGCTCAAGCCGCTGATGCAGCAGGGCAAGGTCGCGCCCTTCATCCTGGTCTCGCCGCGCACCCTGCTGCTGGGCAGCCACCAGGACGCCGGCTGCACCGACATCCCCGGCAAGATCAACGCGGACGCCTGGATCACCCGCGACGTCCCGCAGATGGTGATGGACAACTTCCGCGCCGACCCGTCCTCGGACCGCTGGGCGATCGCCGGCTACTCGGCCGGCGCCCACTGCGCGGCCAAGCTCGCACTCGCCCACCCCAACCGCTACCGCGCCGCCATCGCGATGTCCGGCTACAACGACCCGGCCACCGAGGGCGACTCGCTGGTCGGCAAGGACCCGAAGCTGCGCACCGAGAACAACCCGGTCAACATCCTCAAGTCCGCCCAGCAGCCGCCGAAGGTCGCCCTGCTGGTCAGCGGCGCCAAGGGCGACGGCTACGAGGACGGCCAGGCGATCGCCGCCGCGGCCAAGGAGCCGACCAAGGTCCAGGTCGAGGAGAGCACCGGCCCGCACACCACCGACATGTGGAAGCGGATGGTCCCGAGCGCCTTCGAGTGGCTGACCGGGGTCATCCCGGTGCAGTGACCGACCGGCACCGCCGGGAGAACGGCCGGGGGCCCGTCGCGCGTGTTCGCGACCCGGCCCCGGGCCTTCTCCAGACGGCGCGCCACCCGCGGAGGCGCCCTC
>NZ_JBHZCN010000107.1:0-25625 GCF_042755465.1 Kitasatospora sp. NPDC059160
GCCTCGTACTGGACGTACTTGGGCGATTCGGGCGTGCGTCCAGGCGGGATGCCCGGCGTCGCGCGCCTGGCAAGATCCGCCGGACAGGCCCTAGGGCCGACGCGGTGGTGCACGGCGGCAGGGCTGCATGACTATGCCGGGCAGTGGGTGACGTTTCACACATGGACGTCGCGCGCTGCCCGGCATCGTCTCATCATCCGGGCCTCTGAGCCGCGGATTCCCATCCGGGGAGCCCGGTCCCGGGATGGATTCCCAGGCGTTCAAGATCGGCTCGTGTGGCGATCCGGTTTCGCCCCTGTTTCAGGCCGGGGGCGGCCGGGCACAATCGTCGGGACGTGCACTGTGGCACGTCCTCTTCTCCGGCCCCCTGACCTGCGCGTCCGTCCGCCATATGGACGGGATATTCCGCTTCTCGGGATCCTGGGCATCATGTAACTTGCACGACATCGATTCACCGCATCAGGGCCAACGTCGTCCCTACTTGCACCAACTTGCCGAAAGACGACGACGGGAGAGCCGATGCTGTCTGCATCCATGCACTCCGCCAACGAGCCCCAGGCCGGCGCCGCCCGCCAGCCGTACGCGCTCGTGCCGGATGCGCGACCTGCTGCTCAGGGCCTGTACGACCCGCGGAACGAGCACGACGCCTGCGGCGTCGGTTTCGTCGCCACGCTGACCGGCATCGCCGACCACACCATCGTCGAGCAGGCGCTGAACGTCCTGCGCAACCTGGAGCACCGCGGCGCCACCGGCGCCGAGCCGGACTCCGGTGACGGCGCGGGCATCCTGACCCAGGTCCCGGACGCGTTCCTGCGCGGCAAGGTCGACTTCGAGCTCCCGGCCGCCGGCTCCTACGCGGTGGGCATCGCCTTCCTCCCGGACGAGGACGAGGCCGCCGGTGCCGCCGTCGCGCGGATCGAGGCCATCGCGGCCGAGGAGGACCTGACCGTCCTCGGCTGGCGCGACGTGCCGGTCACCCCGGACCTGCTCGGCGCCACCGCGCGCAGCGTGATGCCGCGCTTCCGGCAGGTCTTCTTGGCCCAGGAGGGCCGGTCGGGGATCGAGCTGGACCGCGTCGCCTTCGTCGTCCGCAAGCGGGCCGAGCGCGAGGCCGGGGTGTACTTCCCGTCGCTGTCCGCCCGCACCATCGTCTACAAGGGCATGCTGACCACCGGCCAGCTGGAGCCCTTCTTCCCCGACCTGTCGGACCGCGGCTACGCGTCCGCCATCGGCCTGGTGCACTCGCGGTTCTCCACCAACACCTTCCCGAGCTGGCCGCTCGCCCACCCGTACCGCTTCGTCGCGCACAACGGCGAGATCAACACGGTGAAGGGCAACCGCAACTGGATGCGGGCCCGGGAGTCGCAGCTCGCGACGGACCTGATCCCAGGGGACCTGTCGCGGATCTTCCCGATCTGCACGCCGGACCACTCGGACTCCGCGTCCTTCGACGAGGTCCTGGAACTGCTGCACCTCGGCGGCCGCTCGCTGCCGCACTCGGTGCTGATGATGATCCCGGAGGCGTGGGAGAACCACGCCACCATGGAGCCGGCCCGCCGCGCCTTCTACCAGTACCACTCCAACCTGATGGAGCCCTGGGACGGCCCGGCCTGCGTCACCTTCACCGACGGCACCCAGATCGGCGCCGTGCTCGACCGCAACGGCCTGCGCCCGGCCCGCTACTGGATCACCGAGGACGGCCTGGTCGTCCTCTCCTCCGAGGTCGGCGTGCTCGACATCGACCAGGAGAAGGTCACCCGGAAGGGCCGCCTCCAGCCCGGCCGGATGTTCCTGGTGGACACCGTCCAGGGCCGGATCGTCGAGGACGAGGAGATCAAGTCCGCCCTCGCCGCCGAGCACCCCTACCAGGAGTGGGTCGGCGCCGGGCAGATCCAGCTCGCCAAGCTGCCCGAGCGCGAGCACATCGCCCACACCCACGCCTCCGTCACCCGCCGCCAGCAGACCTTCGGCTACACCGAGGAGGAGCTGCGCGTCATCCTGGCGCCGATGGCCAGGACCGGCGCCGAGGCGCTCGGCTCGATGGGCACCGACTCGCCGATCGCCGCCCTGAGCGAGAAGCCGCGGCTGCTCTTCGACTACTTCGTGCAGCTCTTCGCTCAGGTCACCAACCCGCCGCTGGACGCCATCCGCGAGGAGCTCGTCACCTCGCTGCTGTCCAACCTCGGCCCCGAGGGCAACCTGCTGGTCGCCGAGTCCGCCTCCTGCCGCTCCGTCGGCATCACCTTCCCGGTGATCGACAACGACGAGCTGGCCAAGCTGGTCCACGTCAACGCCGACGGCGACCAGCCCGGCCTGAAGGCCGTCACGCTGTCCGGCCTGTACAAGGTCGCCAGCGGGGGAGCGGGCCTGGCCGCGCGGCTGGCGGAGATCGCCGCCGAGGCCGACGCCGCGATCGCCGACGGTGCCCGGATCATCGTGCTCTCCGACCGGCACTCCGACGCCGAGCACGCCCCGATCCCCTCGCTGCTGCTTACCTCCGCGATCCACCACCACCTGATCCGCACCAAGCAGCGCACCCAGGTGTCGCTGCTGGTCGAGGCCGGTGACGTGCGCGAGGTGCACCACGTCGCGCTGCTGATCGGCTACGGCGCCGGGGCCGTCAACCCCTACCTGGCGATGGAGTCGGTCGAGGACCTGGTCGCGCAGGGCGTCTTCATCCAGGGCGTCGAGGCCGAGAAGGCGATCAAGAACCTGATCAAGGCGCTCGGCAAGGGCGTGCTCAAGGTGATGTCCAAGATGGGCATCTCCACCGTCGCCTCCTACCGCGGCGCCCAGGTCTTCGAGGCCATCGGCCTCTCCCAGGGCCTGGTCGACGCCTACTTCGCCGGCACCACCAGCAAGCTCGGCGGCATCGGGCTGGAGGAGGTCGCCAAGGAGACCGCCGCCCGGCATGCCAAGGCGTACCCGGCCTCCGGCATCCCGGCCGCGCACCGCGCGCTGGACATCGGCGGCGAGTACCAGTGGCGCCGCGAGGGCGAGCCCCACCTGTTCGACCCGGACACCGTCTTCCGGCTCCAGCACTCCACCCGCAACCGCCGCTACGACATCTTCAAGCAGTACACGGACCGGGTGAACGAGCAGTCCGAGCGGCTGATGACGCTGCGCGGCCTGTTCCAGCTGGACGGCCTCGACCGGGAGCCGATCCCGGTGGAGGAGGTCGAGCCGGTCTCCGAGATCGTCAAGCGCTTCTCCACCGGCGCGATGTCGTACGGCTCCATCTCGCTGGAGGCCCACGAGACCCTCGCCATCGCGATGAACCGCCTCGGCGGCAAGTCCAACACCGGCGAGGGCGGCGAGGACCCGGACCGCCTGTACGACCCCGAGCGCCGCTCGGCGATCAAGCAGGTCGCCTCCGGCCGCTTCGGCGTCACCTCCGAGTACCTGGTCAACGCCGACGACATCCAGATCAAGATGGCCCAGGGCGCCAAGCCCGGCGAGGGCGGCCAGCTGCCCGGCCACAAGGTCTACCCGTGGGTCGCCAGGACCCGGCACTCCACGCCGGGCGTCGGCCTGATCTCGCCGCCGCCGCACCACGACATCTACTCGATCGAGGACCTGGCCCAGCTGATCCACGACCTCAAGAACGCCAACCCGGCGGCCCGCATCCACGTGAAGCTGGTCTCCGAGGTCGGCGTGGGAACGGTCGCGGCCGGCGTCTCCAAGGCGCACGCCGACGTGGTGCTGGTCTCCGGCCACGACGGCGGCACCGGCGCCTCGCCGCTCACCTCGCTCAAGCACGCCGGCGGCCCCTGGGAGCTCGGCCTCGCCGAGACCCAGCAGACGCTGCTGCTGAACGGGCTGCGCGACCGCATCGTCGTCCAGACCGACGGCCAGTTGAAGACCGGCCGCGACGTGGTCATCGCCGCGCTGCTCGGCGCCGAGGAGTTCGGCTTCGCCACCGCCCCGCTGGTCGTCTCCGGCTGCATCATGATGCGCGTCTGCCACCTGGACACCTGCCCGGTCGGCGTCGCCACCCAGAACCCGGTGCTGCGCGAGCGCTTCTCCGGCAAGCCCGAATTCGTGGTCAACTTCTTCGAGTTCATCGCCGAGGAGGTCCGGGAGATCCTGGCCTCGCTGGGCTTCCGCTCGATCGAGGAGGCCGTCGGCCGCGCCGAGCACATCAACGCCCAGGCCGCCGTGGACCACTGGAAGGCCGCCGGGCTCGACCTGGCCCCGCTCTTCCACGTGCCCGAGCTGCCCGAGGGCGCCGCCCGGCACCGCACCACCGAGCAGGACCACGCGCTGGACAAGGCCCTGGACAACCAGCTGATCACGCTGGCCGAGGACGCCCTGGAGCGCGGCGAGTCGGTGCGGATCCAGCTGCCGGTCCGCAACGTCAACCGCACCGTCGGCACCATGCTCGGCCACCAGGTGACCAAGCGGTACCGCGGCGAGGGCCTGCCGGAGGGGACCATCGACGTCACCCTCACCGGCTCCGCCGGACAGTCCTTCGGCGCCTTCGTGCCGAAGGGGATCACCCTGCGGCTGGAGGGCGACGCCAACGACTACGTGGGCAAGGGGCTCTCGGGCGGCGTGGTCGTCGTCCGCCCGGCCCGCGAGGCCGCGGCCATCGGCAACGACGCCCAGAACCACGTCATCGCCGGGAACACCATCGGCTACGGCGCCACCTCCGGCCGGATCCACCTGCGCGGCAAGGCCGGTGAGCGCTTCGCCGTCCGCAACTCCGGCGCCACCCTCGTCGTCGAGGGCGTCGGCGACCACGGCCTGGAGTACATGACCGGCGGCCGGGTCGTCATCCTCGGCGAGACCGGACGCAACCTCGCGGCCGGCATGTCCGGCGGTGTCGCGTACGTCCTGGACCTGCGCCCCGCCAACGTCAACGACGGCATGGTGGGCATCGAGGCCCCGACCGCCGCCGACCGCGAATGGCTGCGCGAGACCGTGCAGCAGCACTACGAGGAGACCGGCTCCACCGTCGCCGCCGAGCTCCTGGCCGACTGGGGCAGCGGGGTCTCCCGCTTCTCCACGATCATGCCGACCGACTACAAGGCAGTGCTCGCCGCCAAGGACGCCGCCGAGCGCGACGGTCTCTCCGAGACCGAGACCACTCGCAAGATGATGGAGGCGGCACATGGCTGACCCCAAGGGCTTCCTGACCACGCCCAAGCAGCTGGCGGAGCGCCGCCCGGTCGACGTGCGGATCAAGGACTGGAACGAGGTCTACGTCGAGCGCAGCCTCCTGCCGATCATCACGAAGCAGGCCGGCCGCTGCATGGACTGCGGCATCCCGTTCTGCCACAACGGCTGCCCGCTCGGGAACCTCATCCCCGAGTGGAACGACCTCGCCTACCGCGAGGACTTCACCGGCGCCATCGAGCGGCTGCACGCCACCAACAACTTCCCGGAGTTCACCGGGCGGCTGTGCCCGGCGCCCTGCGAGTCGGCGTGCGTGCTCGGCATCAACCAGGACGCGGTGACCATCAAGAACGTCGAGGTCACCATCATCGACAAGGCCTGGGATCGTGGCGGGGTCACCCCGCAGGTCCCGGAGCGCCTCTCCGGCAAGACCGTCGCCGTCGTCGGCTCCGGCCCGGCCGGCCTGGCCGCCGCCCAGCAGCTCACCCGGGCCGGGCACACCGTGGTGGTGTACGAGCGCGCCGACCGGATCGGCGGACTGCTGCGCTACGGCATCCCCGAGTTCAAGATGGAGAAGCGCCACATCAACCGCCGCATCGAGCAGATGCGGGCCGAGGGCACCCGCTTCCGCACCGGCGTGCACGTCGGCGAGGACATCACCGGGCAGGACCTGCGGTCGCGCTTCGACGCCGTGGTGATCGCCGCCGGCGCCACCACCGCCCGCGACCTGCCGGTGCCCGGACGCGAGCTCAAGGGCGTCCACCAGGCGATGGAGTACCTGCCGCTGGCCAACAAGGTCCAGGAGGGCGACCTCGTCGACTCCCCGATCAGCGCCAAGGGCAAGCACGTGGTCGTCATCGGCGGCGGCGACACCGGCGCCGACTGCGTCGGCACCGCCCACCGCCAGGGCGCCCTCTCCGTCACCCAGCTGGAGATCATGCCGCGCCCCGGCGAGGAGCGGCCCGGCCACCAGCCCTGGCCCACCATGCCGATGACCTACAAGGTCACCTCCGCGCACGAGGAGGGCGGCGAGCGGATCTACTCCGTCAACACCACCCGCTTCACCGGCGACGAGGACGGCAACGTCCAGGAACTGCACCTGGTCGAGGTCGAGTTCAAGGACGGCCGGTTCGAGCCCGTGCCCGGCACCGAGCGGGCCCTGCCGGCCCAGCTGGTCACCCTGGCCATGGGCTTCACCGGGACGGACGTGAAGAACGGCCTGGTCGAGCAGCTCGGCGTCGACCTCGACACACGCGGTAACATTGGCCGCGACGGCCGGTTCGCCACCAATGTCGATGGCGTGTACGTCTGCGGAGACGCCGGCCGTGGCCAGTCACTGATCGTCTGGGCCATCGCGGAAGGCCGTTCGGCCGCCGCCGCGGTGGACAAGCACCTGGGCGGCAAGACCCCGCTTCCCGCCCCGATCCGGCCCACCGACCGCCCCCTGGTGGTCTGACGGCCGACGGTCCGACCGGCCCACCCCGAACCCCCGGCGCCGCATCGCCGGGAGCTCAACCCGCTGCCCCCGCCAGCGTCGCCGGGCCAACGCGGTCTCCTGGCGCCTGCCCTCTTCCCCGACCAGTTGGAGGGCGGGCGCCGTCGCGTTCCCGAAGGTGCTCCCTTCGCGTTCCCGGAGGCGTTCCTCTTCGCGTCCCCGAACGCGTTCCCGAAGGCGTTCCCGAACGCGTTCCCGAAGGCGTTCCCTTGCGCGTTCCCGGAGGGTCGCCGGGGCTTCCCGGCGGGTTCCGCAGCGCGTTCCCAGGCTCCTCTCACCCGCGCCCCGCCGGGGCTCTCACCCACCCCTTACCAGGGCTCCCACCTGCGCTCCCACCCGCACCCGCGTGCGTACACCGACGGTCGCCTCACAGCTTTCTCCCAGGCTTCGCACCGCGACCGGAATGCGACCCGGCACGGGCTGTTGTTCGTCAGTGCCAGGTGGCAGACTGCGGCCGACGGCCGGGGGGCTGCACGAGTGCGGAGGTTGACTTCGATGGGCACGACTCAGGCAGGCGGAGGCGCCACCGTACGGCGCCTGCTGCTCGGCAGCCAGCTGCGCAAGCTCCGCGAGACCAGAGGCGTCAGCCGCGAGGAGGCCGGGTACTCGATCCGTGCCTCCGAGTCCAAGATCAGCCGGATGGAACTCGGCCGGGTCGGCTTCAAGGAACGCGACGTCGCCGACCTGCTCACCCTCTACGGCGTCGACGCCGAACAGGAACGGGCCAACGTCCTCGGCCTCGTCCGGGAGGCCAACGCCACCTCCTGGTGGCACGACTACGGCGACGTGCTGCCCGCCTGGTTCCAGAACTACCTCGGCCTGGAAGAGGCCGCCGCCGAGATCCGCAGCTACGAGGTCCAGTTCGTGCACGGGCTGCTGCAGACCGCCGACTACGCCCGCGCCGTCGTCCACGCCGGCTGCCACGGCCTCCGCGACGACGAGGTCGAACGCCGGGTCGAGGTGCGGCGCAAGCGCCAGGACCTGCTCACCGCCGACCACCCGCCGCACCTGTACGCCGTCCTCGACGAGGCCGCGCTGCGCCGCCCCTGGGGCGGGCCCGAGCTGATGCGCGGCCAGCTCGACACCCTCCTCCAGCTCTCCGAACTGCCCAACGTGCGCCTCCAGGTGCGCCCGCTCGGCGGCGCCGCGCTGAGCGCCGAGAGCGGTGCGTTCAGCGTGCTGGGCTTCGCCGAGGCCGAACTCGCCGACGTCGTCTACCTGGAGCAGTTCACCACCGCCCTCTACGTGGACAAGCCCGCCGAGGTCGCCTCGTACCGGCAGGCCATGGACGGACTGGTCGCCGAGAGCCTCGGACCCGAACGGACCCGCGATCTTCTGCTCTCCGTACGCCAAGAGCTTTGACACATCAGTACGATGAGCTCCCATCAGGTCGGGCACGAGAGGGATCAGATGTCGTACTTCTCCGAGTTGGCGCTGCAGTACATCGACGGCGAATGGTGCAGCGGCAGCGGCTCCTGGGACATCGTCGACGTCGACCCCTACACCGGGGACAAGCTGGCCACCATCACCGTGGCCACCGTCGCCGAGGTCGACCGGGCCTACCGCGCCGCCGAGCGCGCCCAGCGCACCTGGGCCGCCACCAACCCCTACCAGCGCCGCCTGGTCTTCGAGCGGGCGCTGCGGCTGCTGGAGGAGCGCGAGGGCGAGATCGTCCGGGCCGTGATGGCCGAACTCGGCGGCACCGCGCTCAAGGCCGGCTTCGAACTCTCCCTGGTCAAGGACGTGCTGCGGGAGTGCCTGCACCTGTCGGTGGCCACCGAGGGCCGGCTGCTGCCCTCGCCCGCCCCCGGCAAGGAGAACCGCCTCTACCGGCTGCCGGTCGGCGTGGTCGGCGTGATCAGCCCGTTCAACTTCCCGCTGTTCCTCGGCCTCAAGGCGATCGGTCCGGCGCTCGCCCTCGGCAACGGCGTGGTGCTCAAGCCGCACCAGGAGACCCCGATCGTCGGCGGCAGCCTGATCGCCAAGCTCTTCGAGGACGCGGGCCTGCCGCCCGGCCTGCTCAACGTCGTCATCACCGACATCGCGGAGATCGGCGACAGCTTCCTGGAGCACCCGGTGCCCAAGGTGATCTCCTTCACCGGCTCCGACCAGATCGGCCGGCACGTCGCCACCGTCGCCGCCGCGCACTTCAAGCGGACGGTGCTGGAACTCGGCGGCAACAGCGCGCTGATCGTCCTGGACGACGCCGACGTCGACTACGCCGTGGACGCCGCCGTGTTCAGCCGCTTCGTCCACCAGGGCCAGGTCTGCATGGCCGCCAACCGGGTGCTGGTGGACCGGCGGGTGCTCGCCGAGTTCACCGAGAAGTTCGTCGCCAAGATCGCCTCGCTGACCGTCGGCGACCCCCGGGACCCGGCCACCCACATCGGCCCGCTGATCAACGCCGTCCAGGCCGACGCCATCAACGCCCAGGTCGACCAGGCCGTCGCCGGCGGCGCCACCGCGCTGCTCCGCGGGGCCACGGCCGGCAGCCTGATGGCGCCCACCGTGCTCACCGGCCTGGCCGAGGACGCGCCCATCCTGCAGCGCGAACTCTTCGGCCCGGTCGTCCTGCTGGTGCCCTTCGACGGCGAGGAGGAGGCCGTCCGGCTGGCCAACCACACGCCCTTCGGGCTCAGCGGCGCGGTGCACACCGCGGACGTCGAGCGCGGGGTGCGGGTCGCCCAGCGGATCGAGACCGGCATGATCCACGTCAACGGCGGGACCATCGCGGACGAGCCCGGGGTGCCCTTCGGCGGGGAGAAGAACTCCGGCCTCGGGCGGCTCAACGGGGAGTACACGGTGGACGCCTTCACCACGGTGAAGTGGATCTCGGTGCAGCACGGGCGGGCGCAGTTCCCGTTCTAGGCGCTCCCGTTCCGTGCGTTCCCGTTCCGTGCGCTCCTGTTCCAGGCGATCCCGTTCCGGGAGGTGCGGGCGCTCACGCGGCCCTGGCCTCCCGGCGGTAGCCGCCGGGGGCCAGGCCGAACTCCCGCTTGAACGCCTTCGCGAAGGCGTACTCCGAGCCGTACCCGGTCCTCGCGGCCACCGCCGTCAGCGGCGCCTCCGACTCGCGCAGCAGCCGGGCGGCGGTGGTCATCCGCCAGCGGGTCAGGTACGCCATCGGGGGCTCGCCCACCAGCGAGGTGAAGCGGCGGGCGAAGGCGGCCCGGGACAGGCCCGCCCGCTCCGCCAGGGACTCCACCGTCCACGGGGTCGACGGCGCCTCGTGGATGGCCGCCAGGGCCGGCGCCACCGCGGCGTCCCGCAGCGCGGCCGCCCAGCCCGCGGAGTCCGCGGCGGGGCGGTCCTCGAACCAGGCCCGCAGGATGTACAGCAGCAGCGAGTCGATCAGCGCCGGGACGATGCCGGCCGAGCCGATCCGCGGGTTCTCCAGCTCGGCGCCCAACAACTGGACGGCGGCCGCCAGTTCGGGGTGCCGGCCGTGCCGGGTCGGCAGCTGGATCAGGGCCGGCAGCTGGCGGACCATCGGGTGCGGCCGGGCCTGGTCCAGGTGGTAGTTGCCGCACAGCAGGCTGGTGCGGGCGCCGTCCCCGCCGATCGTCACGGTGCCGATCGGCGAGCCGTCCTCCACCCGGCAGGCCCGGGCGTCCACCGGCGGGGTGTCCGGGCTGTCCGCCAGGACGTGGCCCCGGGCGTCCCGCAGGAACACGACGTCCCCCGGGCTGAGCGGCACCGGGGCGCCCCCGATCTCCGGATCCACCGGGACCAGCCAGCAGGTGCCGTACAGCACCACGTGGAAGCCCGCCCCCACCACCGGGGGCAGCCGCAGCGCCCACGGCGCCCGGCCCTCGGTGCGCACGGACGCGGGGTGCGCCGTGCGCATCGACGCCAGTGCCTCGCTCAGGATGTCCACGACCCGCCCCCGGTGTTGTTCGTCGCCACGCCTCAGTCGACGGTCAGGACGACCTTGCCCCGGACGCTACCGGAGCCGACCAGCTCGTGCGCCCGGGCCGCCTCGTCGAGCGGGAACGACGCGGCGACGTGCGGGCGGATCCGGCCCTCGTCCACCAGCGCGGCGAGCGCCTCCAGGGAGGCGTAGTCGGGCTCGACGGAGACGCCCGCGAAGGTCCGCCCGGCGGCCTCGATCTCGGCGGCCAGCCCCAGGTTCCAGTGCTCCATGATGCTGACCAGCGTGCCGCCCGGCTTGAGCACCGCCAGGGCGCGGGTCCCCTCGGAGGAGGAGTCGAGGACGACGTCGACGTCGGAGACGGCCTCGGTGTAGTCGGTGGTCCGGTAGTCGATCACCTCGTCGGCGCCGAGCTCCCGCAGGAAGGCGTGCTTGGGCTCGCTCGCCAGCGCGATCACGTACGCGCCCCGGGCCTTGGCGATCTGCACGGCGAGGTGGCCGACGCCGCCGGCCGCGCGGTGCACCAGCACCCGGTCGCCCTCGCCGACCCCCGCCCGGTCGACCAGGCCCTGCCAGGCGGTCAGCGCGGCCAGCGGCAGCGCGGCGGCCTCGGCGTGGTCCAGGGAGGCGGGCTTGCGGGCCAGTTGGCGGGACGGCGCGGCCACGTACTCGGCGTACGCGCCGGCGGCCCGGGGGAAGAACGGCATCCCGTACACCTCCTCGCCGACCCGGTAGCGGGCGCCGGGGGCGGCCTCCTCGACCACCCCGGAGACGTCCCAGCCCACCGTGAACGACGGCTCGCCGAGCAGCGGGAGCGCCCCGGAGCGCACCGCCAGGTCCACCGGGTTCACCCCGGCCGCCTTCACCCGCACCAGCACCTCGCCGCTGCGCAGCGTCGGACGCTCCACCTCGGCCACCCGCAGGACCTCCGGGCCGCCGAACTCCTTCTGCACGATCGCACGCATCGCCACTCACCCTCGTCCGGTCCACCACCGGCCCCCCGTGGGGCCGTTCTCGATGTGTTCAACGGTAGGGAGACCGGACGAGCGGATGAATATCCCCAAGTCTTCGCTGGATGTCCGATCGTCTCGCCGGAGGAGCGGATCAGACGGGGTAGCGGACGAGGGCGTCGGTGGCGAGCTCGAAGTCGAAGGGGGCAGGGACGGGGACGCGGTCGCCGAACTTGCCGTTCCACTGCTGGTGGTAGCCGCCGTCGGAGGGCTCGGAGTAGAGGGTGATGTCGCCCTCGCGCGGGTCGATCAGGAGGTACAGCGGGATGCCCATCAACGGGTAGTCCCGGACCTTGCCGACGATGTCGTTCTCCGGGTTGGACGGGGAGACGATCTCGACTGCGATGGGCGCCTGTTCGGCAGGGATCTGGTTACCGCTCGAGTCCAGGGGAATGTACGTGAGGTCCGGGTTGCGTAGCTTGCCCACGTTGGGGGATGCGAGGTCCGAGTTCTCGCTCGGCATCATGCCGGACGGGCGGTGCGCATCGAACTGCTCGCGGATCAGCAGGAGATTGCGCTGATGGATCGCGGACGGGCCGGCCATCATGATGATCTCGTCGCCGGAGATCTCGATCTTCCATCCGGCCGGGGGAGTCAGGCTCTGCGCGTACTCGAGCAGCCGGGCGTGCCGGTCGGGGATCTGGAACTCGCTCATGGCTCCATTCTTCCACCGGGGAACGGCACGAAGGCCGTCCGCGCGGGGGCGGACGGCCTTCGTGGGGAGAGGCGTGACTAGAACACCGGCTGGCCGGCGCGGACGAGGCGCCAGGAGTTGGTGAAGAAGTCGGCGGGGTCGATGACGCCCTTGGCCTTGACCCAGGCGATCATGGTGTTGCGGATCTCGTCGGAGTTCGTCCAGACCACCTTGGCGGTGGCGACGTGCGGGAAGTTGCCGCCGCCGTTGGCGCGGTAGTTGTTGACCGCGAACACGAACTGGGCGGTGGGGTCGATCGGCTTGCCCTGGTAGGACAGGTTGACGATCCGGCTGCCCTTGGGCTGGGCGATGTCGATGTCGTAGCTCAGGCCGTAGACCGAGTCGTAGTTGTAGTCCGGGGTGGTCTCGGCGCCGGTCATGGCGTTCTTGTCGACCGGGGCGCCCGGGGCGAGCTGGTAGTAGTACTTGGCCGAGAACTCCAGGTAGTCCTTGAGCTGGGCGCCCGTCAGGACGCGGGCCTCCAGGGTGTTCTCGTAGATGTACAGGCCGGCCGCGTCGCGCAGCTTGACCTGGCCGGCCGGGATCAGCGCGGTGCGGTTGAACGGGGCGGCCTGGGCCAGGACCGGGAGGTTGGCGTACTGCCCGCCCGCCAGCGCGGCCTTGACGGCGTCGGCCTGGACCTTGCCGATCAGGTCGATGATCGGGGTGGCCTTGAACCGGGCCTCGGCGATCGACAGTTCGATCTTGCTGGTGCCGATGTTCTGGTTGACGTACGCGACGGTCTTCCTGTGCTGCTCGAGGATCGCGTTGCTGATCTCCGGGTTCTCCGGCACGGTGTTGGAGTTCAGCACCCGGGAGGAGACCGAGGCGACCTTCCAGTGGCCGTCGACGAACTCGACCTCGAAGTCGAAGCAGCTCAGGCGCTGGCCCCAGCACAGCGGCTCGGAGAGCACGACCGTCTTGCCGGTCTTCTTGTTGACGAGGAGACGCTGGGCGACCTCCTTGTGGGTGTGGCCCACCAGCACCGCGTCGATGTCCGGGACGGTCTGGGCCATCTCGCCGGAGGCGTCCTCGGGCCAGGGCAGCTGGTCGCCGTAGGTGGTCGGCTCGTCGATGCCGGAGTGGGCGGAGACCACGATGACGTCCGCGCCCGCGGCCTTCATCCGGGGCACGTACTTGGCGGCGGTCTCGACGATGCCCGGGAAGACCATCTGCCCGGCCACGTTGGCCTTGTCCCAGATCGCGATGCCGGGGTTGGTGAGGCCGAGGATACCGACCTTGATCGGGGTGTCCTCGTCCAGCCACACCTCCTTGATCACGTACGGCTTGAAGGCCGGCTTCTCGTTCTTCGCGTGCAGGGCGTTGGCGCCGAGCAGCGGGAACTCCAGCTGGTCCTCGAAGGCCTTCACGGTGGGGATGCCGTAGTTGAACTCGTGGTTGCCGAGCGCGGCGGCGTCGTAGCCCATGAGGTTCATGGCGACGGCCATCGGGTGGTCCGGCACGTTGTCGCCGTCGGTGGCGATCGGCTCGACCCGGGCGTAGTAGTAGGACAGCTGGGTGCCCTGGATGATGTCACCGGAGTCGATGAGCAGGCAGCGGTCCCAGCCCTTCTCCTCGCGGACCTGGTTGGCCAGGGTGGAGATCTTGGCGAGGCCGACCGCGTTGTGGGCCTGGTCGACGTACTCGGCGTCGGTGAAGTAGTCCCAGTTGAGGACCCGGCCGTGCAGGTCGGTGGTGCCCATGACGGTGAAGGCCTGGCGGCGGGGCTGCTTCTTCTTGCCCTTGGCGGCCGCCGTGTCCGGCTCGGCGGCCGCGGCGGCGGGGGCGGCGGCGACGACGGCTCCGCCGGTCAGGGCGGCGCCGGCGGCGGTGGCGGCGGACCGGGTGACGAAGTCACGGCGGTTCAGCGACATGGACGACTCTCCCGAGTGGGGAACGACGGCGGATGGGCCGTCAAGTGGTGTGCGGATGAGGTGCGTGGCGCGTCCGCGAGAGCGGTGACGCGCGTAGAAGGACGCGCGTAGAAGTGTGCCGTGCGAGCCGGGCCGCTGGATAGCCCTCCGACGTTTCCAACAGGTGAGATCTTGGCGACTCGTTCGTGACCGGGATGGGCGGAGAAAGGGGTGGTACCGGGGCGGGACGGTCGAATTCCGGCCACCCCGTTCCCTGCCGACGGCCACCCCTTCCCCGCCTCCGGGGTTCGCTGCTCCGCCTCCGGGCCGGCCCGTCGGAGGGTCAGCCCAGTTCGGCGGAGAGCTGCTTCACCTCCCGGCCCAGCTCCGCCGCCGGGTCCGGCGCGTCCGGCTCCGCCCACGGCAGCCAGGCCCGGGCCCGCAGGTAACCGTCCACCGCGACCGGCAGCCGGTGCCGGACGATCGGGTCGACCACCGCACCGGGCCCCGCCTCGCGCAGCGCCACCAGCAGGGTGTCCACCCCGGCCGAGGCCGGCAGCGGGACGCTCGCCAGGTAGCCGGTCAGCACCTCCAGCTCGGTGTGCACCGGAACGGGCCGCGGCGGGGTGGGCGGCTCCGGCGGCTCAGGCGGTTCCGGCGGTTCGGGCCGCGCCGTCCGGCCGGGCGCCAGCAGCGCGCCCACCCCGTACAGCCCCGCCACCACCCCCGGCCACCACGACCCGCCCAGGCCCGCGAAGTGCAGCCCCAGCCCGACCGCCCCGCCCCCGCAGCCGGCCAGGTTCCTGGTCGACTCCAGGTAGCCCAGCAGCAGCCGGCCCATCCCGGCGCGGTTACTGGTAGCCACGGATCTCCTCGAACACCCCGTCCAGCGAACCCCCGCCGTCGAACAGCTTGCCCCCGCTCACGTCCGCGATCCCCTGCAACTGGCTCACCGCCGCCTCCCCGAACTTGATCGGGAACACCGGGATCGACTTCTCCGTCGACGGCAGCCCGTCGTGGAAGCGCTTGAAGTCCCCGTCCGTCGCGCCCTCGTTGCTCTCCCCGTCCGTCATCAGCACGATCGAGGTGAACCGGTCGTCCCCCGCCGCCTTCTGCTGCGTCTCGATCACCCGGTACGCCTGCTCCAGCGAGTCGTACAGCGCCGTACCGCCCTCGGCCCGCAGCGACTGGACGTCGGCGTTGATCGACGCCAGCTCGGACTCCGGACCGGGCCGGCTCCCCGAAGCCGGGACGACATGGGTCTTCGACCACTTCACCGAGGACGCGAAGGAGATCAGCGTCACCTCCTCGCGGTCCCGGAAGCGGCGCAGCCCCCGGGTGTCGTCCGTGCCGGTCAGCCGGCCCAGCGCCGCCTTGAGCGAGGCCAGCCGCTGGCCGTCCATCGAACCCGAGGTGTCCAGCACGTACACCGTCCGGGACGGGCGGCGCAGTTCGTTCTGGTACGAGGCCAGCAGGCCGTCCGCCACCTCCCGGGTGCCCGGGAACGGCAGCTCGCGGCGGCGGTCGGCGGGCAGCCCCGCCGCCGGGGCCACCCCCGCCGTCACCGGGCGGCGCAGCGTCAGCTCCGAGATGCGCTTCTGCACGTCCTCCTTCAACAGGTAGCCGACCAGCCGCTGGAAGGACTCCCGCTCGCCCTGCCCCGCCGAGGACAGCAGCGACAGCGGGTAGTCCGCCGACACCACGCCGTCCACCGGGCGCACCACCGTCAGCCGCTGGTCCGCCGGCAGGGTCCGGTTCAGCGACAGCAGCACCGACTCGTAGTTCACCAGGGCGCCGACCCGGCCCGGCTCGGCCTTGGCGTAGGCCTGCGCCAGCCAGCCCGAGGAACCCGAGGTCAGCTTCTGGCCGGTGAAGAACTGCTTCAACTGCGGCGTCGCCTTCTGCACGTCCGGCGCGGTCAGCGCCGCGCCCGCGCCGGAGAACGCCGAGGCCACCGCGACCAGCGCGGAGAAGCCGGAGTTGGAGCGCGACGGGTCGGACATCCCGTACGACAGCTTCCCGGCCGCGGCCGCGTCGCCGATCTGCGCCCAGGTCACCTTCGAACCGTCCCCCCAGCCCAGGTCGGCGAGGACCGAGGACCGCACCCCCACGGCCACCGGGGAGACCATCACCGGGGTCTCCGACAGCACCTTGGACCGGCCGGCCGGATCCAGCCGCAGGTACTGGTTCGACGGGAACCAGACCGCGTCGTACTTGCCGTCCGCCCGACCGGCGGAGATGGTGTCCGCGCCGTCCAGCGTGCCGCCGAACGCGAGTTGGACCGTCACCCCGGTCGCCTTCCGGGCGTCGTCCAGGACCGGTTGCAGGTCCTGGAGTTCACTGCCGGCCAGGACCCGCAGCACCCCGGGGCGCGCGGTCCCGGCCAGCGTGCCGGACGGGTCCGGGGGCGGCGTCGGCCCCGGGGCCGGCGAGGAGGTGCAGGCGGCCAGCGCGGCGAGCACCGCCGCCAGCACGCCGGCCAGCCGGGCGGGCCGCTTCGTCCGGAGGTTCACTTCGGGCTCCCCTTCGCCGCCTTGGTCAGCTTGGTCAGGTTGTCCAACGACGGGACGGTCGCCTGCTTCACCTTCGCCGCGTTCAGGTCCTGGGCGAGGACCGGCTGCTTGACGCCCTTCACCCGGTCGGCGAACGCGTCGTGGCCGGCCTGCGGACGGAAGCCGAACCTGATCTCCAGGGCGATCAGCGCCGGGTCGTTCTGCAGCAGCCCGGCCAGCTTCCGGCCGTTCTCGGTGCGGGCGATGATCGTGTGGTCCGAGTACGCCGTGGTGTCCGGGTACATCACCACCATGTCCCCGGTCGGCTGGCCCTGCACCGCCATCGCGGCGACCTGCGACTCGTAGCCGAAGATCAGCGGATTGCCGACCCCCGCCAGGAAGTCCCGGAACGGCTCGTCACTGCTGCTCTTCTGGCCGCCCTGCAACGCCGTCGCCTGGTACAGCACCGGCCGGGCCGCCTCCACGCCCTGGTCGTCGGAGACCACCAGGTTGCCGTTCAGGACGTACGACAGCAGCGCGACGTAGAGCGCGCCCGAGGACGAGCTCTCCGGATCGGTGGTGGTGACGAAGATCGGGCCCGACAACTCCGCGTGGCCCTTCGCGCCCGGCAGGTCCTGCCACTTGCTGCCCTTCTTGAGGGCGTTGACGTACTCGTCCATCCTGAACGTCCAGACGCCGCTCGCATCGTCCAGCGCCGCCAGGTTGCTGTCCCGCAGGATCTGCGCGACCGGCGCGTGCGCCACCACCACCAACGGCGAGTAGAACGGCACCAGCGGAGAGTCCTGCAACCCCCAGTTGCGCTGGATCTCGCGGGCCGGAGCCGTGCTCGCCGGAAAGGCGAAGTCCAGCCCGGACGCGCTCCGCGCCTGCTCGCTCATCGTCCAGGAACCGGTCGAATCGGCGTGCACCTCCACGCCCTGCTTCGCCAACTCGGCCTTCACCTCCGGGCTTTCGAAGAACGCCCGCTTCTCCGAACCGATCAGCCCGGTGACCGCGACCGTCCTCACCGGATCGGCCCCCCCGCCGTCCGGGACCAGCGCGTACGTCACCCCGCCCAACAGGGCCAGGGCCGCGATCACCCCCAGAGCGCGTCGTCTCATCGCGCGCGCCTCCCCCCTCATCGCCGCAACACCCCCGGGTGCGACACCCGGGGGTGACGAGCGTCCCGCCGGGCGGGGAGCGCGGACGGAAGGTGCGGTGAACCGGGGGTGAACACCGTTTCACGGAATCGCATCGGCCGGGGCACCCGGGAGACGCCCGGGGACGGCCCTCGCACACCGGTCCGAGGATGTGTCAGATTGTTCAACTCGCCTTACGGCAAAGGTCATCCCGCAATCCGGACCCGCGTCGAGGTTACGCACCGGTAATGCCTACCCTCAGCAGTATGCGCCGAGCAAAAATCGTCTGCACCCTCGGGCCGGCCACCGACTCGTACGACCAGATCAAGACCCTGGTCGACGCCGGAATGGACATCGCCCGATTCAACCTCAGCCACGGCACCCACGCCGAGCACGAGGAACGCTACCGTCGGGTCCGCAAGGCCGCCGACGAGACCGGCCGGAGCGTCGGCGTCCTCGCCGACCTCCAAGGCCCGAAGATCCGACTCGACACCTTCGCCCACGGGCCCGTACTCCTCGAACGCGGCGACGAGTTCACCATCTCCACCGACAACGGCGTCGTGGGGGACAAGGACATCTGCGGCACCACCTACGCCGGCCTCGCCGGCGACGTCAGCCGCGGCGAACGCATCCTCGTCGACGACGGCCGCGTCACCCTGGAGGTCGTCGCCGTCGACGGACCGCGGGTGCGGTGCCTCGTCATCGAAGGCGGACTCGTCTCCGACCACAAGGGCCTCAACCTCCCCGGCGTCGCCGTCTCCGTCCCCGCACTCAGCGACAAGGACGTCGCCGACCTGCGGTGGGCGCTGCGCACCGGCGCCGACCTGATCGCGCTCTCCTTCGTCCGCAGCGGGCGCGACATCGAGGACGTGCACCGAGTGATGGCCGAGGAGGGACGCCACGTCCCGGTCATCGCCAAGATCGAGAAGCCGCAGGCGGTCGAGAACCTCGACTCCATCGTGGACGCCTTCGACGGCATCATGGTGGCCCGCGGGGACCTGGGCGTGGAGATGCCCCTCGAACAGGTCCCGCTGGTCCAGAAGCGCGCCGTCAAACTGGCCAGGCGCAACGCCAAGCCCGTCATCGTGGCGACCCAGATGCTCGACTCGATGATCAACGCCTCCCGGCCCACCCGCGCCGAGGCCTCCGACGTCGCCAACGCGGTGCTGGACGGCACCGACGCGGTGATGCTCAGCGGCGAGACCTCCGTCGGCAAGTTCCCGGTCGAGACCGTCAAGACCATGGGCCGGATCATCGAAGCCGCCGAGAACGACATCCTGGCCGCGGGCCTGCCCCCGCTGACCACCGGCAGCAAGCCGCGGACCCAGGGCGGCGCCGTCGCCCGCGCGGCCGCCGAGATCGGCGACTTCCTGCACGCCAAGTACCTGATCGCCTTCACCCAGTCCGGCGACACCGCCCGGCGGCTCACCCGCTACCGCTCTCCCATCCCGGTGCTCGCCTTCACCTACGAACCGGCCGTCCGCAGCCAACTAGCCCTCACCTGGGGCGTGGAGACCTTCCTCGGCCCCTTCGCCCCGACCACCGACCAGATGGTCGAACAGGTCGACGCGGCGCTGCTCTCCCTCGGCCGCTGCCAGAAGGGCGACATCGTCGTCATCACCGCCGGCTCCCCGCCCGGCCTGGCCGGCTCCACCAACCTCGTCCGCGTCCACCACGTGGGGACCCTGGACGACTGAGCGGTACTCGAACGGTTGCGCGTGGGCGGCGTCCCCCGTTGGGAGGGATGCCGCCCGTGGGCCGTCGGATCCGCGTGAGAGCGTGCTGGCGTCTCCATAACATCCGTGTTATGACTTGGGGAGAGGTGGAACTCGAACCGGAGGTTCGGGACTGGATCCGCGCACTGAGCCAGGACGATCAGGAGACGGTCGCCTTCTACGTCGAACTGCTCGCCGTCCGCGGGCCCTTGCTGAGCGAGCCGCACAGTCGGCAACTCGACGGCAAACTCCGGGAACTGCGCTTCCACCTGAACGAATCGGACCTGCGGATCACCTACTGGATCGCGTCGGGCAGGAGGATCATCCTGCTGACGGTGTTCCGCAAGACCCGGATGCGGGAGGCCGGCGAGGTCGACCGCGCGAGACGGGCGTTGCGCCGTTGCGTGGCCGAGCAGCACACCGTTGACGAGGACGAGGAGTGGGCGAGATGAGCGAGCGCACGTCCTGGCGCGCCATGCGTGAGGAGATTCTGAACCGTCCCGGCGCCGGCGCGGCGTACGAGGCCGCGCGGATCCGGTTCGAGCTCGGGGAGAAGGTCAGGCTGCGCCGGGAGGCCCTCGGCATGACCCAGGCACAGCTGGCCGCGGCGATCGGCATGCAGCAGCCGGCGGTGGCGCGGTTCGAGGCCGGAGCAACGATGCCCACGATCGTGGTTCTGGAGCGGTTCGCCGAGGCGCTCGGCATGAGGCTCACGGTCGAGCTGGAGCCGCTGGACCGGGCGAGCTGAGACGCGCGGTGAAATAGCAAAGGCAAGGCAGTGGGGAACCCCGGGACAGGACACCGGGAACGGTGGAAAGCAGCCTATAAAGCGGTCTATTGCGAAGTGTGCCGGGTGCGGGATTCGAACCCGCAAGCCCTTTCGGGCAGATGTGTTTGAGACATCCGTGTATGCCGTTCCACCAACCCGGCGGGGTCAGTCCCGACAGAGCATACCGGCTGTGTGCGGTTGGCCGCTGCTAGGTACCCTCAATTACCGCAGGACCCCGCCGGAACTAGGAGCCCCGTGAGCACCGCCGACGAGCAGGCACAGCCGCTTGAGACCGATATGCCCCAGATCACCCGGATCGTGATCGCCGAGGACGAGGCGCTGATCCGTCTCGACCTCAAGGAGATGCTCGAAGAGGAGGGGTACACCGTCGTCGGTGAGGCCGGGGACGGGGAGACGGCGGTGCGGCTGGTGCAGGAGCTCAAGCCGGATCTGGCGATCTTCGACGTGAAGATGCCGATCCTGGACGGGCTGTCGGCCGCCGAGCAGATCCACGAGCAGCACCTGGCGCCGGTGCTGATGCTGACGGCGTTCTCGCAGCGGGAGCTGGTGGACCGGGCGCGGGACGCCGGGGCGATGGCGTACATCGTGAAGCCGTTCTCGAAGTCGGACCTGGTGCCGGCGATCGAGATGGCGGTGTCGCGGTACACCGAGATGCGGGAGCTGGAGAAGGAGATCGGGGATCTCACCCAGCGGCTGGAGACCCGGAAGCTGGTGGACCGCGCCAAGGGTGTGCTGCAGACGAAGTTCGGGCTGAACGAGCCGGCCGCGTTCCGGTGGATCCAGAAGACCTCGATGGACCGGCGGATGACGATGGCGGCGGTGGCCGAGGCGGTCATCGAGGAGGGCGAGGCCCAGGACCGCAAGAAGGCCGACGAGGCCGACAAGCCGGAGTAGCGGAGTGTGGAAGGGCCCGGCGGATCGGATCCGCCGGGCCCTTCGCGTGTGCGGGGTCAGTCCTCGCCGAGGTAGGCCTTGCGGACGGACTCGTCGTGGAGGAGGTCGGCGCCCGTCCCGGAGAGGACGATGCGGCCGGTCTCCATGACGTAGCCGCGGTCGGAGAGCGACAGGGCGGCCTGGGCGTTCTGTTCGACCAGGAGGATGGTCGTGCTGCTGGCCTTGAGCTCGACGATGGTGGACATGATCTTCTGCATCATCAGCGGGGAGAGGCCCATCGAGGGCTCGTCCAGCATGAGCAGCTTGGGCTGGGACATCAGGGCCCGGCCCATGGCGAGCATCTGCTGCTCGCCGCCGGACAGCGTGCCGGCGGCCTGCTTGCGGCGTTCGCCGAGGATCGGGAAGAGGGTGTAGGCCCGTTCCACGTCGGCCTGGATGCCGGCGGTGTCGGTGCGCAGGAAGGCGCCGAGGAGGAGGTTCTCCTCGATGGTCATGCGGGGGAAGATGTGCCGGCCCTCGGGGGAGTGGGCGAGGCCGAGGGCGACGATCTTGTGGGCGGGGACGGTGCTGAGGTCCTGGCCGTCGAAGGTGATCCGGCCGGAGGTGGGCTTGAGGAGGCCGGAGAGGGTGCGCAGGGTGGTGGTCTTGCCGGCGCCGTTGGTGCCGATGAGGGTGGTGACCTCGCCCTGTTCGACGGTGAAGCTGATGCCCTTGACGGCTTCGATCTTGCCGTAGGCGACGCGGAGGTCCTCGACCTCGAGGAGTGCGGTCACTTGGGGTCCTCCGGTGTTGCGGGGGTTTCGAGCGGGGCGCCGAGGTAGGCGGTGATGACGCGTTCGTCGTTCTGGACGGTCTCGCGGTCGCCTTCGACGATCTTCTGGCCCTGGACGAGGACGGCGGTGCGGTCGCAGAGGTTGAAGATGAACCGCATGTCGTGCTCGATGACGAGGATGGAGATGCCGCGGTCGCGGATGGCGAAGACGAGTTCCTCGGCGGCGCGGGTCTCCTGCGGGTTCATGCCCGCGGTGGGTTCGTCGAGGAGCAGCAGGCCGGGGTCGGAGGCGAGGGCGCGGGCGATCTCCAGCTTGCGCTGTTCGCCGTAGGGGAGGTTGCGGGCGAGGTGGTCGGCCTTCTCGGCGAGGCCGGTGAAGGCGAGGAGTTCCATGGCCTTCTCGCGGCTCTCGGCCTCGGCGCGGTGGTAGCGGGGGCCGCGGAGGATGGCGGCGAAGATGCCTTCCTTGGTGCGGCTGTGCCGGCCGACGAGGACGTTCTCCAGGACGGTCATGTTGGCGAAGAGCCGGATGTTCTGGAAGGTGCGGGCGATGCCGGCCTGGGTGACGAGGTGGGGCTTGGGGGGCAGTTGGGTGCCGCGGTAGCGGACGGTGCCCTCGGTGGGGACGTAGAGGCCGGTGAGGCAGTTGAAGAAGGTGGTCTTGCCGGCGCCGTTGGGGCCGATGAGGCCGATGATCTCGCCCTCGCCGACGGTGAGGGAGACGTCGTTGACGGCGGTGAGGCCGCCGAAGCGCATGGTGACGCCGGTGACGTCGAGCAGGGGGGTTGCGGTCGGTGGCGTTGCGGTGGTGGTCATCTGGCGCGTCACGCCCCTGCCTTGGTGAGTGCGCCCGGTTCGCCGGTGGGCTGGGCCGGGATGGCGGCTTCGTGGAACTCGAGTTGGCGGCGCCGGTTGGGGATGAGTCCTTCGGGGCGCACGCGCATCAGGACGATGAGGGCGGCGCCGAAGGCGAGGAGCTGGTAGTCGGAGAGGAATTCCAGCTTCTTGGGGATGAGGAAGAGGAGGGTGGCGCCGGCCAGGGGGCCGCTGATGGTGCCCATGCCGCCGAGGATGACGGCGGCGAGCAGGAAGGCGGAGTTGGGCGGGAGGGCCTCGGCGAAGGTGTACTGGTCGGGGGTGACGGTGTAGCTGACGTGGGCCTGGACGGTGCCGGCCAGGCCGGCGAGGCAGGCGCCGAGGGCGAAGGCGAGGAGCTTGAGGCGGAAGCCGTTGATGCCCATGGCCTCGGCGGCGGTCTCGTCCTCGCGGATGGCGACCCAGGCGCGGCCGATGCGGGAGTTGCCGACGCGGGCGAAGATCAGTACGACGACGGCGGTGACCAGCAGCATCAGCAGGTAGTAGTTGGAGAAGCGGCCGAGTTCGATGCCGGCGACGGTGTGCGGCTTGCCGAGGTCGAAGCCGAAGATCTCCAGGTCGGGGATGCGGGGGATGCCGTTGGAGCCGTTGGTGATCTTGGGGCCGGTGGTGCCGTTGAGGTTGAGCATGGTGATGCGGAAGATCTCGCCGAAGCCGAGGGTGACGATGGCGAGGTAGTCGCCGCGCAGCCGCAGGGTGGGGGCGCCGATCAGGACGCCGAAGACCATGGAGACGGCGGCGCCGGTGAGCATCGCGGCCCAGAACGGGAACTGGACGTGGATGGGCGAGGCGGGGGAGCCGGAGACCAGGGCGGCGGCGTAGGCGCCGACGCCGAGGAAGGCGACGTACCCGAGGTCGAGCAGGCCGGCCAGGCCGACGACGATGTTGAGGCCGAGGGCGACGGTGGCGAAGATCAGGATGTTGGTGGCGACCGAGGTGTACTGGTCGCTGCTCTGGGTGAAGGGGAAGCTGGCGGCGGCGGCGAAGGCGGCGCCGGTGGTGACCGGGCGGTACTTGACGGTCAGGGCGCGCAGCCGGCCGAGCAGTCCGGACTTGGCGAGGGCGGCGATCGAGGGGGCGGCGAGCAGCAGGTAGCAGATGAAGAGTTCGCCGTACTCGGTGTCGATGCCGAAGGTGATCGCGTACAGGCCGAGTCCGAAGGCCAGGACGATGAGCAGGACCTCGACCCAGGAGGGGAGTTGGCGGGCCGGGGGGAGCGGGCGCTCGACGGTGCCGAGGCGGATCCGGCTGTTGGCGAGGTGGCCGAGCTGGAGCAGCAGGACGACGCCGGCGGCGATGGCGAGGGCGCCGGCGAGGGCGGTCATGACCGGGGCGACGGGCTGGTCGTCGGGGATGGCGTGGGCGGCGAACCAGCCGACGGGCGCGACGGGGACGAGCAGGAAGAGCCGCTTGTCGAGGATGCGCAGCGGGACGGCGGTGCGCCGGTCGAGGGGGAGGCCGAGGGCGCCGGTGATGCCGAGCAGGCCGCCGGCGGCGAGGACCCAGCCGCCGGGTTCGAGGTTGGCGAGGCCGCCGAGTTCGACGGAGATGGCGGTGACGGAGTAGGCGGCGACGGCGAGGGCGCCGGTGGCGGCGTACAGGACGGCGTTGTTGCTGCGGCTGGGGGCGGCCCAGCGCAGGCCGGGGACGCCCTGGCCGGCGAGCAGCAGGACGAGGGTGAGGACGCCGGCGACGACGGCGAGCCACTGGAGCCCGGCGGGGGAGCCGTAGTAGGTGAGGTCGCCGGGGAAGTCGCTGGTCCAGGTCCAGGACATGGCGGCGGAGGCGGCGGTGAGCAGGGCGCCGAGGCCGGTGAGGGCGGTGGCGGCGGTGGCGGGCAGGGGGATGACCGGGGTGGTCTCGGTGCTGGTGGTGGTCATGGTGGTCACGCCCTGTCCGAGACGCGCTCGCCGAGCAGGCCCTGTGGCCGGACGAGGAGTACGAGGATGAGGAGTACGAAGGCCCAGACGTCCTTCCAGGCGCCGCCTCCGAAGAGGTGCATGCCGGGCAGGTGCTGGATGTAGCCGGTGGCGAGGGCTTCGGCGAGGCCGAGGGCGAGGCCGCCGAGCATGGCGCCGTAGATGTTGCCGATGCCGCCGAGGACGGCGGCGGTGAAGGCCTTGAGGCCGAGGATGAAGCCCATCCGGAAGTCGACCTGGCCGCTGCGCAGTCCGTAGGCGACGGCGGCGACGGCGGCGAACGCGGCGCCGATGGCGAAGGCCATGACGATGATGCGGTCGGTGTCGATGCCCATCAGCTTGGCGGTGTCGGGGTCCTGGCTGGTGGCCTGCATGGCGCGGCCGGAGCGGGTGCGGGTGACGAACCAGCCGAGGGCGAGCATGCACAGCGGGGCGGCGATGATCAGGAAGATGTCGCTGCGCTGGATGGTGACGGAGCCGAGGCTGAACGGGTCGCCGGGGAGCTTGGGGAAGACCCTGGCCTTCTTGGCGTCCGGGTAGAAGGAGAAGACGAGCTGCTGGAGGAAGATGGACAGCCCGATCGCGGTGATCAGGGGGGCGAGGCGGGGGGCGTTGCGCAGCGGCCGGTAGGCGAAGCGCTCGGCGGCGACGGCGGTGAGGGTGGAGACCAGGATGCCGGCGATCAGCATGAGGGGTAGGGCCAGCCACAGGGTGGTGCCGCCGGGGAGGGCGAGGTAGGCGGTCAGGGCGCCGAAGCCGCCGACCATGACGATCTCGCCGTGGGCGAAGTTGATGAGCTGGACGATGCCGTAGACCATCGTGTAGCCGATCGCGACGAGTCCGTAGAGGGCGCCGAGGATCAGGCCGTTGGCCAGCTGCTGCGGTAGGTCGTGCACCGCTGGGCCTCCGTAGTGCGTTCGGGGGTGTCCGCGTGGGTGGTGGATGTGGGGGCGGGGGGGGGGGGGCGCGGGGGGGCCCCCCCCCCCG
>NZ_JBHZCN010000107.1:25635-31099 GCF_042755465.1 Kitasatospora sp. NPDC059160
TGGCTCGCCGGGCGCGCCGGCGGTTGTGGGGGGGGGGGGGGGGGGGGGGGGGGGGGTGGGGGGGGGGGGGGGGGCCCCGGGGGGCCCCCCCCCGCGCTGGTGGTTCGGTGGGGCCGGCCGGTGTGTCAGCCGTTGAAGGTGCCGGACTTCTCCACGGCCCACTTGCCGTCCTTGACGGTGTAGACGGTGAGCTGCTTGTTGGTGGTGTCGCCGAACTCGTCGAACGAGACCTTGCCGGTGACGCCGTCGAAGGAGACCTTCTGGACGGCGTCGCGGACGGTCTTGCGCAGGCCGTCGCCGGTGGGGAGCTTGCCGTTGTTGCTGGTCACGACGGACTTGACGGCCTGGATGATGGCCCAGGCGCTGTCGTAGGAGTAGCCGCCGTAGGTCTCGTAGGCGTCCTTGTAGCCGGCGGCCTTGTAGTCGGCGATGTACTTCTTGGCGGTGTCGAGGGACTCGACGGGCAGGCCGACGGCGGTGGCGAAGTCGCCCTGGCTCTTGGGGTTGAGCTTGATGAAGTCGCCGCTCTGGATGCCGTCGCCGCCCATCAGGGGGATGGCGACGCCGGCGTCCTTGAGCTGGAGGGAGAGCGGGCCGGCGGCGGGGTACTCGCCGCCGTAGTAGACGGCGTCGGCGCCGGAGGCCTTGACCTTGGTGACGATGGCGGAGAAGTCGCGGTCGTCGGGGTTGACGTGCTCCTCGCCGGCCAGGGTGCCGCCGAGCTTGGTGAACTCGCCCTTGAAGGTGGAGGCGAGGCCGGCGCCGTAGGTCTTCTGGTCGTCGATCAGGAAGACCTTGGTCTTCTTGGCGTCGTTGTAGAGGAACTGGGCGGCGAAGGGGCCCTGGACGGCGTCGGTGGTGGCGGTGCGGAAGTAGGACTTGAAGGGGCGCTTCTTGTCGCCGCTGGCCCACTTCTCGCCCTGGCTGAGGGCGACGCCGGTGTTGGCGGGGGAGATCTCGGTGAGGCTCGCGTCGTCGAAGATCTGCTGCATGGACTGGGCCACGCTGGAGTTGAGCGGGCCGACGACGCCGAGGACCTTGGGGTCGCCGACGAGCTGGGTGGCGTTCTGCTGGCCGGGGGCGGGCTTGGCGGTGTCGTCGAGGGCCTTGACCTCGAACTTGACGCCGGGGACCTCGTTGGTCGCGTTGGCGTTCTTGACGGCGAGGTCGACGGAGTTGCGGATGCCGAGGCCGAGGGCGGAGAGGTCGCCGGTGAGCGGGGCGTCGACGCCGATGACGACGGTGGTGGAGCCGCTGTCCTTGCCGCCGGCGGTGTCGCCGGACTTCCCGCCGCGGGAGCCGCAGGCGGTGAGGCTGAGGGCGCCGATCACGGCAATGCTCACGACAATTGCGGAACGATGACGCACGAGGGTCCCCATTCGGTTCAGGAGGCGCCCGCGCCTGAGTGGCGGGAGCCGGGATGCGCGGAGGGCCGGGCCCATTCCGGATGGCGCGGTGACTGGCCGTGACTCTAGATGCCCTTGGGCGGCTCGGGCAGTGCTGTGGGCAGGCTGTGATTCTCTTGTTATGAGCACACGGAGCATTTGTCTCAGCATGTGGTCGTTCCGGTTCGACCGATCCTGAACTGCTGGGCGTTTACGCGCTGGTGGAGGGATGTAAGGGCCGGAAATGGGGGTTGCAGCTGGCAGCGTCGATAATCGGACAGGGGTGTCCGGTGTACTGCATTCGACCGTGCACGTCCGCATTTCGGACGACGGGGGTGCGGCGAAGAGGTTCCGCGTCGCGGGGGCCGCGGAACTGTCACCTGCTGGGATTTCCCACCTGTTACGCAGCGTTACGGGTTTGGGGGGCGCGCCGAGCGCGTCCGGACATGCCGGCGCCCCCTCGTTCAGACCAACGCCTGCCCAGGGTGGCGGAAGGTCAAACAAGGGGGCGGGAAAGAGACTTGATGTCCTAGGTGGTGAACTGCTGCTGCCCGGAGGCCCGTTGTCCCCTCCGGGGAGGCCGTCGCGCTTCCCGGGGGCCCGTTACAGGTCGCGCAGCATGCAGGTCAGCCGGCAGCTGGTGATCCGCTTGCCGGTGTCGTCGGTGATCGCGATCTCGTACGTCGCGGCGGTGCGGCCCTTGAACACCGCCGTCGCCACGCCGGTGACCAGGCCGGAGGTGGCCGAGCGGTGGTGGGTGGCGTTGAGGTCCACGCCCACCGCGTACCGGCCCGGGCCGGCGTGCAGCATCGCGCCGATCGAGCCGAGGGTCTCCGCCAGCGCCGCCGAGGCGCCGCCGTGCAGCAGCCCGTACGGCTGCTGGTTGCCCTCCACCGGCATGGTGCCGACGACCCGGTCGCCGGAGGCCTCGACGATCCGGATGCCGAGCTTCTCGCCGAGGTGGCCGCCGGAGAAGGTCTCCGGGTTCACCCCGAGCTTGGCGAAGTGGTCCAGCACGTCCTGCGGGACGTTCAGGACGGGGGCCGGGGCGCCGTCGGTGGCGGTGCCGGGGGCGGTGTCGGGGGCCGCGTCGGTCATCGGGGGAACTCCTGCCGCTCTGGGGTGACGTCGTCGTGCTGCCTGTGATCGTACGACCGTCCTACTCACTGGTACCGGGCCAGGAGCGACCGGCGCGGCGCCCCTTTTGTCGGTGCCGGGCCATAGGATCGGGGACCGGTAGTGGAATCGGCAGGAACGGACGTTGACGTGGCTACGCAGAGTACGGACAAGGGCGCGACGGGTGGCGGCGGGGCCGGCCCGCGACCCCGGCTGATGCTGCTCGACGGGCACTCGATGGCCTACCGGGCCTTCTACGCCCTGCCCGTGGAGAACTTCAACACCTCCACCGGACAGCCCACCAACGCGGTCTACGGCTTCGCCTCGATGCTCGCCAACACCGTCCGGGACGAACGGCCCACCCACCTCGCCGTCGCCTTCGACCTCTCCCGGCAGACCTTCCGCTCCGCCGAGTTCCCCGACTACAAGGCCAACCGGGCCAAGACGCCGGACGAGTTCAAGAGCCAGATCGGCCTGATCGGCGAACTCCTCGACGCCATGCACGTCCCCCGGATGACGGTCGAGGGCTTCGAGGCCGACGACATCATCGCCACCCTCGCCACCGCCGCCGAAGCGGCCGGCTACGACGTCGACATCGTCACCGGCGACCGCGACTCCCTCCAACTCGTCACCGACCACGTCACCGTGCTCTACCCGACCAAGGGCGTCTCCGAGCTCACCCGCTTCACCCCGGAGAAGGTCACCGAGAAGTACGGCGTCACCCCGCGCCAGTACCCCGACCTCGCCGCCCTGCGCGGCGACCCGTCCGACAACCTGCCGGGCATCCCCGGCGTCGGCGAGAAGACCGCCGCCAAGTGGGTCAACCAGTTCGGCTCCTTCGACGAACTCGTCGCCCGCGCCGACGAGGTGAAGGGCAAGATCGGCGAGAAGCTGCGCGACCACCTCGACTCGGTCAAGCGCAACCGGGTGCTCACCGAGCTGGTCCGCGACGTCGAACTCCCGCTGGGCGTCCCCGACCTGGCCCGGCAGTCCTTCGACCGGGACGCCGTCGGCACCCTGATGGAGTCGCTCGAGTTCCGCAACGCCAACTTCCGCGACCGGGTGTTCGGGATCGACCCGGCCGGCGCCGCCGAGGCCGCCGAGGCCGAACTCGCCCCCGGCGTCGAGGTCGACGGCGAACTCCTCACCGACCCGGGCACGCTCGCCGCCTGGCTGCGCGAGCACGCCTCCGACGACAAGGCGCCGGTGGCGCTGGCCGCCGTCTACCAGTGGGCCCTCGGCACCGGCGAGGTCACCGAAGTCGCCCTCGCCGTCGGGGATTCCGCCGCCTGGTTCGACCCGGCGCAGCTCGCCGAGGAGGACGAGCGGGCCTTCGCCGACTGGCTCGCCGACCCGGCCGCCCCCAAGGCCCTGCACATCGCCAAGCAGGTCATGCGGGCCTTCGCCGAACGCGGCTGGACGATCGCCGGGGTCGTCGCCGACACCGCGCTCGCCGCCTACCTGGAGAAGCCCGGCCGCCGCACCTTCACCCTGGAGGTGCTCGCCGAGGAGTACCTGGCCCGCTCGCTCACCCCGGCCGCCCCCGCCGCCGAGAGCGGCCAACTCGCCTTCGACGCACCCGAGGACGACGGCGTCGACGCCGAGGCCGCGCGCGCCCAGGCGCTCATGCTCCAGGCCCGCGCCGTGCTCGACCTCGCCGCGCTCTTCGACACCCGCCTCGCCGAGGTCGGCGCCGCCGGGCTGCTGCACGACATGGAACTGCCCATCGCCGCCCTCCTCGCCCGGATGGAGCGCCACGGCATCGCCGCCGACCGCGACTGGCTCACCCGGCTCGAAGCCCAGTTCGCGGCCGAGATCCAGCGCTGCGTCGAGGAGGCCCACGCCGCCGCCGGGCGCGAGTTCAACCTCGGCTCGCCCAAGCAGCTGCAGGAGATCCTGTTCGGCGAACTCGCCCTCCCCAAGACCAAGAAGATCAAGACCGGCTACACCACCGACGCCGACGCGCTCACCTGGCTCGCCACCCAGACCGACAACGAACTGCCGGTCATCCTGCTGCGCCACCGCGACCAGGCCAAGCTGCGCACCACCGTCGAGGGCCTGCTCAAGACCGTCTCCCCGCAGGGCCGGATCCACACCACCTTCAACCAGATGGTCGCCGCCACCGGCCGGCTCTCCTCGCAGGACCCGAACCTGCAGAACATCCCGGTCCGCACCGAGGAGGGGCGCGCCATCCGCCGCGCCTTCGTCGTCGGGGCCGGCTACGAGTCGCTGCTCACCGCCGACTACTCGCAGATCGAACTGCGGATCATGGCCCACCTCTCCGAGGACGAGGCCCTGATCGAGGCCTTCGCCTCCGGCGAGGACCTCCACACCACCGTCGCCTCCCAGGTCTTCGAGGTCCCGGGCGCGGCGGTCGACGCCGAGATGCGGCGCAAGATCAAGGCGATGTCCTACGGCCTCGCGTACGGGCTCTCCGCGTACGGGCTCTCGCAGCAGCTCAACATCAAGCCCGCCGAGGCCCAGGGCCTGATGGACACCTACTTCGAGCGCTTCGGCGGCGTGCGCGACTACCTGCACCGGGTCGTCGAGGAGGCGCGGGCGACGGGCTACACCGAGACCCTCCTCGGCCGTCGCCGCTACCTGCCGGACCTCAACAGCGACAACCGCCAGCGCCGCGAGATGGCCGAGCGGATGGCACTCAACGCCCCGATCCAGGGCTCGGCCGCCGACATCGTCAAGATCGCCATGCTGCGGGTCGACGAGGCCCTGCGCGCCGCCGGGCTGACGTCCCGGATGCTGCTCCAGGTGCACGACGAAATCGTGCTGGAACTCGCCCCGGGCGAGCGCGAGTCGGTCGAGGCCGTCGTCCGCGAGCAGATGGCCGGCGCCTACCCGCTGCGCGCCCCGCTCGACGTCTCCGTCGGTGTCGGCGCCGACTGGGAGGCCGCCGCGCACTGACGCGCTGCGCTGCGGTCGTCGGCGGCGGGCCCGGACACGGTGGG
>NZ_JBHZCN010000108.1:0-29591 GCF_042755465.1 Kitasatospora sp. NPDC059160
TCCGGGACCGTGAAGATGGTGCGGCGCTTGGGCGGGCTGCCCTTCGAGGACTTCCCGTACCGGACGAACATCGCCCCGTGGCGTCCGTACTGCGGAGTGAGCCGATCGGCACCCCTGCAAGGGAGTTGTACTCGACGGAACCTCCCGATCGGCACATGTGCGGGCGGCTGGCCGCAGGCGAGGATGACGGTCATCGGGGCCCCGCCGGTGGGGCTCCGGGAGGGAGTCCGCCATGACCGTCATGACCGCCATCACCGCCGCCGCCATCAGCACCGTCACCGTCGCGCCGCTGTCGTTCCCGCCGGCGTCCCCGCCGCCGGGCTCAGTGCAGTTCCAACCCTGGCCTGCCGCGCACCACGTACGCCGGCAGCCGTACCTCCCCCAGGACGGCCCGGGGCAGGCGCAGCCCGAAGCGCCGCCCGACAGCGCCGAGGGTCCGCCGCCGGGCCCCGGAGGCGGGCGCCCGCCCGGGGGTGCAGGAGGTGACGCCGTCCGCTTCCAGGACGTTCGCGGCGATTAGCTCCGGTACGAGCAGATCGGGCTGCCGGCCCCAGCGCCACCGCTCCTCCCCCAGCCCGAAGCCGCACAGCACGGCGCCGTCCCGGGCGTAGTCGAGCAGGGCGGGCGGCTGCTCCGGCATCGGCCGGAAGTGCACCACCTCCACGCCCTCGCGCGCTATCTCGGTGAGCAGTTCGCCGCCGGTGGAGTCCCCGTACTCGATCGCGAAGGACCAGCCGTCCGCCTCGCCGACCCGGATCACGCCGTCGCCGTCGTCACCGGGCCGGTAGACCTCGATGTCCAGGTCCCAGATCTCCCGCCCGCTGATCGGCCCGGTGGCCGCAGCCGGGTCGGCCCCCATCCGGCGGGCGAGTTCCTCCGGCGGGATCCCACGGGCGAACACCACTCCGCTGACCTCGCCACCGGCATCCGCCAACCACTGGATGCCCTCACCGTCCTGCTCCTCGGCCCCGCGCGAACCCTCACCGACGACGCCGATCATGACGCCCCTCCCCTCGCGCCGGCCCTGAAATGGCCAGGCGCAGCCGGTCCGCACCCTAACCGAGATCGCCGACAGCCAACGCCGATCGGCCGGACGGAGAGGCAGCCCGGCGGAGTAACTCAGCTAGGGCGCACCACCGTTCGCCCAGCACCCCCGTCGGTTCGCCCTGACCGGGACGGTCGAAGTAACCTCCGAGCCCCTCGCCCGCCTCCGGACCGCCGCGCCCTTCCCCATGCTCCGCAACGGCACCATCGACGAACCTCGGCCCACCACCTCGACCTGATTCACCGAGACGGAACGGAGGACGACCGGGCAAGGCCGACACGGGAAGTCGGATCTGCCGACTTCCCGCGCGACGTACCAACGGACCGCCCACCGAACTGCTGTGGCTGCGGCTGCGGCTGCGGCTGCGGCTGCGGCTGCGGCACAGACCGTACAGGCCCGACCGCCCCGACCTCAGGCCTGCCCCCGCGACACCACCCGTCGCATCAGCAGGGCGTAGACCACGGCGGCGACCGCGATCCCGGCCGGGAGGGCCAGGTCCACGCCGGTCAGCGCCGCGATCGGGCCGGTGTAGAGCGTGTCGACACAGAGGGCCGAGGCTGTCACGCCTGCCAACAGGGCGAGCGCACCGGCCGGGTTGACGCCGGCGCGGTACCAGAACGGGCTGCCCGGCGACTCGTCGGTCAGTGCCCGCCCGTCGTAGCGGTTGCGGCGCAGCAGGATGTCCACGGCGTAGATGGCGGTGCTGGGGCCGAGGAGGACGACGGTCAGCTGGAGCACGTTGCTGACCGTGTCCAGGAAGTTGGAGACCAGCAGGGCGTAGAGGGTCAGCGCGACGGCGACCGTGCCGTCCACCAGCACGCTGAGCGTGCGGCGGATGCGGATGCCGACGGCCTGGAGGGCGAGGCCGGCGCTGTACGCGGTGAGGGCGTTGACGGCGACGGTGCCGATGACCAGTGAGAGGAGGAAGACCGGGTTGAACCAGCCGGGCAGGATCGTCCGGAGCGCCGCCTGGGGGTCGGTCATGTCGACGGCGGTGGCCCCGAGCACGCCCAGTCCGCCGACGACGACGCTGGGCAGGAAGCCGCCGAGGGCGGTCCAACCGAGCACGGCACGCGGGGAGGTGTCGGCCGGCAGGTAGCGGGAGAAGTCGGCGCTGGTGGTGTACGAGAGCGGCCCGGAGGCGATCAGGGTGACGCCGGCCAGGACGGCCGCCCACGTCCCGCTGCCACTGAGCGGCTGCGGCTGGCTCCAGCCGAAGTCGGCGTGCCGGAGGATCGCGTACCCGACGACGGCGAAGGCGGCGGCGAGGACGAGGGTGATCGGCAGGTACAGCCGCACGATCACAGCGTGCCCGTACACGCTGATGGTCAGCGTGACCACCACGATCGCGATCACGATGGCGATCTTGATCGGGGTGTCCGGGGTGATCCCGACCTGCTCGGCGAGGGAGAACGCCGCGACGGCGGCCGCCGCGAGGTTCAGTGCGAAGTAGCAGACGGAGATCATCCAGCCGGTGACGGCGTTGTTCACCCGGTTGCCCCGGACGCCGTACAGCGCCCGCGTGATCACCTCGCTGGGCGCGCCGGCGGCCGGTCCGGAGACGGCCAGCAGTCCGGTGCCCAGCCAGAACAGGTTGCCGACCACCACCACCGCGAAGGCCTGCCACAGGCTGAGGCCGCTCAGCACCAGGGCGCCGCCGACCACCAGATTGAGGTAGTTGACGCTGGCCGCCGCCCAGACCGCGAAGAGCTCGCGGGCGCGGCCCCTCCGTTCCGTCTCGGGGATGTGGTCGATGCCGTGGACCTCGACCCGCCCGGCCGCCCGATCCTGTGGGGGCTGCGCGGACTGGCCGGACTGGCCGATCTGGCTGAGCTGCACGGACTTCGGGGACTGCGCGGACTGCGGGAGCGGTGGTCCGATGGGGGAGTCGGACTGGGGGTGGTCCGGGAGCGTGGACGCCATTGGGGGCCCTCCGTGGGGGTGTCGTGCCCACCTGCTTGCTTATTGGTCGCACACTCAATAGCATCCGGCACATGACGTCAAGCGTTCAGCGCAAACGGATCCGGAAGTCCCCCGACGACCGCCGCGCGGAGATCGTCGAGGCTGCGGCCACCGTCGCCCTCACCGAGGGCCTGGAGTGCATCACCCTGCGCCGGATCGCCGAGCAGCTCGACGTCAGACCCGGTCTGATCAGCCACTACTTCCCGGCCGTGGAGGACTTGGTCGCCGAGGCCTTCGGCAGCGCCGCCACCGCCGAACTGGAGTCGCTGCTGCCCGCCGACCCGCCGGACGGCCGCTCGCTCAACCACCTCGCCCGCTTCTTCGCCCGCACCACCGGCCCGGCGTACGACGACATGAGCCGGCTCTGGCTCAACGCCCGCCACCTCAGCCGCTACCGGCCCGTCCTGCGCGAGCGCGTGCTCGGCCAGGAGTCGCTGTGGCGCGGCCGGCTCACCGGCGTCGTCCGAGCGGGCGTCGAGCGGGGCGAGTTCCGCACCGAGGACCCGGGCCTCACCGCCGTCCGGATCCTGGTGGTGATCGACGGCCTCGCCTCCCATGCCAACACCGGTCTGGGCAACCACCCCTCGGCCGTCATCCGACTGGCGGCCGCCACCGCCGAACGTGAACTCGGCCTGGCGGAAGGCTCACTGGCCCTCGCCACCGAGCCGGAATCCCCCACCGCCGCCGAGCCCGGATCCCGCACCGAAGAACAGTCCTGACCCCGTTCCCCCTCCCCTCCCCCTCCCTCCCCACCCCGCACCACCGCTGGAGTCGACGTGCGCACCTCCCTGGTCCTCCTCTCCGCCCGCCTGCTCGACCCCGCGTCCGGCGGCTTCCTCCCGCAGAGCGCGCTCGCCGTGGTCGACGGCCGGATCGCCGCCCTGGGCGACGACCGGACGATCCGCGAACTCGCCGACGCCACAACGACGGTGATCGACCTCAAGGGCGCCGTGGTCACCCCCGGCCTGGTCGACGGCCACCTCCACCCGGTCACCGGCGCCGAGCTCACCCACGGCCTGGACCTCTCCGGCTGCACCGACCTGCCGTCCGTCCGCGCCGCCCTCGCCGCCGAGGTCGAGGCCCTCGGCCCGGGCGCCTGGCTGCACGCCTGGGGCCTGGACCCGAACGTCTTCGGCGACCGCCCGGTCGAGTCCGCCGCCCTGGCCCCCGTCCTCGACGGCGTCCCCGCGCTGCTCCAGCTCTTCGACGCCCACTCCATGCTCGCCAGCCCGCGCGCCCTGGAGCTGGCCGGCGTGGACGGTCCGCGCACCTTCGCCCAGGCCGCCGAGGTGGTCTGCGACGCCGCCGGCCGTCCCACCGGCCTGCTGCTGGAGGACGCGGCCTGCGAACTGGTCGAACGCGCCGCCCCCCGGCCCACCCGCACCGAGCGCCGTGAGCGCCTGGCCGCCGCCCTGCGCGCCATGGCCGCGAACGGCCTCACCGGCGGACACGCGATGGACGCGGGCGGCGACAGCCTCGCCCTCTACGCCGAGCTCGACGAGGCGGGCGACCTGCCACTGCGCCTGCGGGTCGCCCCCTGGTGCCAGCCCGGCGTGGACCGGGACGGGCTCGACGAACTGGTCGAACTCCAGAGCCGCAGCGGGAAATTGTGGCAGGTGGACGGCGTCAAGCTGTTCATGGACGGCACGATCGACAACGGCACCGCCTGGCTGGAACGCCCGGACTGCCACGGCGAGTCCACCCACGCCTTCTGGCCCGACCCGTCGCACTACACCCAGGTGATCGGGCAGCTGCACCGGGCCGGCGTACCGACGGCCACCCACGCCATCGGCGACGCCGCCGTCCGCCACGCCCTCGACGCCGTCGAGCAGGCCACCGCGACGGCCGGCACCGCGACCACCGCCCCGACCGCCACCGCGACCATCCCGGCCACCCCGGCCCCGGGAGCAGCCGCCCGAACCGCCCCCGTCCGGCACCGGATCGAGCACATCGAGACCGTCCCGGACGAGGTGGTGCGCCGCTTCGCCGAGCTGGGCGTGATCGCCTCCATGCAGCCCACCCACTGCTGCGACTTCACCCGCGCCGACCACACCGACAACTGGTCCCGCCGCCTGGGCGAGGAGCGCGCCGACCGGGCCTGGCGCTGCCGCGACCTGTGGGACGCGGGCGCCACCGTCGTCCTGGGCTCCGACTGGCCGATCGCCCCCTACCCGCCGCTGGGCGTCATGGCGGGGGCCCGCCACCGCCGCCCCACCCGCGACCTCGGCCAGCCCCCGCACAACCCCCGCCAGGCCCTCACCGCCCTGGAGGCGCTGCGCGCGATGACCGTCAACCCGGCTTTCGCGGCGGGTGAGGAGCAGGTGGCGGGCCGGATCGCGGTCGGCCACCGGGCCGACCTCACCGTCCTCGCCGCCGACCCGCTCACCACCCCCGCCACCGAGCTCGCCGAGGTCCCGGTCCTGCTCACCGTCCTGGACGGCCGCCCCACGCACCGCGCCGACCGGCTCTGCTGACCCCAAGCACCCCAAGCACCCCAAGCACCCCAAGCACCCCAAGCACCCCAAGCACCCCAAGCACCCCAAGCGCCCCAAGCACCCAGCGCACCCGGAGCAGGGCGTGCCCGACGCCCTCCCACCGCCTACCAGCCGCCCGCCCATCCGTCCAGGTGGCCCCAGGGGAACCGTCCAGGTGCCCCCAAGGGGCCCGGGTGGGTGGGGGCTGCCCCCCGAAGAACCTGGCGGCCCTCCCCAGCGCGCCCGACCCCCTCCTCGGCGGAGGATTCTCTCACCGGCCCACACCGCCGGACGAGTTGAAACGACAAGCCGTGGAGTAGCCATCATGACCGTGACCCGGACCCCGATCGACCGACGGACCCTGCTGACCGCCACCACGGTGACGGCGACGGCCGCCCTGCTCATCCCGGCGACGGCCGCCACCGCCACCGCAGCCACGGCCGGCACCGCGGCCGCCGGCCCGACGGCCTCCCGGCCGGTCCCGGAGACCGCGGCGGTCTCCGCCGAACTCGACCGGATCGCCCACCCGTTGCGCTCCACCGAGCCCGACGCCCCGGCCGCCGGGCTGCGGGCGCTGGGCGCGATGATCGGTGACGCCCGGGTGGTCGGCCTGGGCGAGGCCACCCACGGCTCCCACGAGTTCTTCACCATGAAGCACCGGGTGTTCCGCTACCTGGTCGAGGAGAAGGGCTTCACCACCTTCGCCCTGGAGGCCAGTTGGTCGGCGGGCCTGCTGATCGACGCGTTCGTGCAGGGCCAGGGCGACGGCGACGCCCGTACGCTGGTCCGCCGGGTGATGGCCGGATCGCCCTGGCAGCGGCGCGAGTTCGCCGACCTCATCAGCTGGATGCGGGCGTACAACCGGAGCGGCCCTCAGCACCCGGTCCACTTCGTGGGCACCGACCTCGGCTTCCCCGGGATCGGCGAGCAGCCCTTCTCCGAGGTCACCGCCTACCTGCGGAAGGCCGCCCCCGCCTCGCTGTCGAGCGTCGAGCAGTCCTACGCCGCCCTGCGGCCGTTCACCGACGCCATCGGCTACATCAGCCGCACCCCGCTGCCCGAGCGCCGGCGCAACGCGGACCTGGCGCAGCAGGCGCTGGACCTGGTCGCCGCCGCCGGCCGGGACGGCGACGCGGACTACGAGTGGGCCGTCCAGCACGCCCGCAACATCGCCCGGACCTTCGCCTTCACCACCATGCAGGTCGACGACAGCGGCTCCGTCGTCGCCGCCCAGGTGCTCCGCGACCGGGCGATGGCCGACAACACCCTGTGGTGGCAGCGCCGCCACGGCGGCAAGGTGCTGCTCTCCGCGCACAACGGCCACGTCGGCTACCGGTCCAGCGACCCGGTCCTCTACCCCACGCCGCAGGGCGCCCACCTGCGCGAGGCACTCGGCGCCGGCTACGTCGGCATCGGCTTCACCTTCGGCAGCGGCTCCTTCCTCACCGAGGCCGACCCCTTCGCCGACGACTGGCGCAGCACCACCGTGCCGCCGGCCACCCTCGGCATGAACGAGTACCTCCTCGACCGGGTCCGCCCCCGCGACTACTACCTCGACCTGCGCCAGGCCCCGCCCGCCGCCCGCACCTGGCTGGACACCGCCCGCCCCACCTACGACGCCGGCACGACCTTCACCAGCACGCCGCTGCCCACCCTCGCCCTCGGCGGCAGCTACGACGTGCTGATCCACCTCCACCGGGTCCGCGCGGCCGACAAGCTCTGAGCGCCCCCTCTCCCCCGGCCTCAGCCCGCGGCGCGCACCAACCGTTCCGCTGCGGAGGCGGTCTGACATGATCGTCCCCCCATCGTTCCCGGCGGCCCCACCCGGCCGGGGGCGACTCGACGGCGAGGAACAGCGGAACCGGTCATGAGCAGCAGGAACAGGTCGGCCCGCACCGCCCGGCAGTCCCGCACCGCCCGGCAGTCCCGCACCGCCCGGCAATCCAGCACCGCCCGGCAATCCCGCACCGCCCGGCAATCCCGCACCCCCCGGCAATCCCGCACCGCCCGGCAATCCCGCACCCCCCGGCAATCCGGCACCGCCCGACAGTCCGCCACCGCCCGGCAATCCGCGACCGCCCGACAGTCCGCCACCTCCCTGCGGCAACCGCAGAGCCGGGGCGCGGGCTTCCTGGCCCTGCTCGTCCTCGGTGCGGCGGCCGTCGCCCTCGGCCTCCTGGGCGGCCGGGCCGCCGGCACCGCCTTCGCCTACGCGGCCCGCCTCAGCGGCCGACCGGGCGAGCTGACCGTGGAGCACTGCTGGGGCGACAACCCGGCGAAGCCCGGGCTGATCACCTCCTGCGCCGGTGCGTTCCGCTCCGACGACGGCCGAACGGTGGTCGAGGGCTCGCCGATCGACGGCGCCCACCACCTCGGCGCCGTCCTGCCCGTCGAGTACGGCGACGGCGGCTCCCACAGCACGGGCCTCGCCTACGCGACCGGCGACCTGGCCGGACTGCTCGCCGTGATCCCGGTCGCCGCGTTCGGCCTCTGGCTGCTCTGCCTGGCCGTCGGCACCCTGCCGACCGGCGGCCGGCTCCCGGCCGGGCTGTTCCCGCAGCACAACAAGGCGGTGCGCCGACTCCTGTGGGCCGGCCTCGGCTGCTTGCTGGCGGCCGGCGTCTGCCTGCTGGTCGGTGTCGTCGGCTGGGCCGCGACGCCCTGACCCGGCCCACGCACGGTCGGCCGCCGGGCCGACGGCGGTGCCGGGAGGCCCCGGAGGCGCCACCGTCCAGGTGCCGGGCGGGCGTACGGCCGGTCGGCCCAGTGCGCGCCCGTACGCCGTGGGCCCGTACGGCCCGGGTGCCTATCGTGGGTTGGTGACTGATCATCGGACTGCCGGTCCCGTCGTCTCCCCGGTGGGCTACCTGCTGGCCGCCTTCGCCTTCGCGGTCTGCATGACCGGGACCACCCTGCCCACCCCGCTGTACGGGCTCTACCAGGAGCGGATCGGCTTCTCCGAACTGACGGTGACGGTGGTGTTCGCCGTGTACGCCTTCGGGGTGATCGGGGTGCTGCTGCTGGTCGGGAACGTGTCCGACGCCGTCGGGCGCCGTCCCGTGCTGGTGTTCGGGCTGGTCGGCGCGGCCTGCAGCGCCGTCGTGTTCCTGGCCGCGGACAGCGTGCTGCTGCTCTGCCTGGGGCGGCTGCTGTCGGGGCTGTCGGCGGGGGTGTTCACCGGCACCGCCACGGCGTACGTGCTGGAGCTGGCACCGCCGGGCCGCCGGGGACGGGCGGGCTTCGTCGCGACGGCCGCCAACATGGGCGGCCTGGGCTGCGGCCCGCTGGTGGCGGGGCTGCTCTCCCAGTACGCGCCGTACCCCTTGGTGCTGCCCTTCGTGGCGCACCTGGTGCTGCTCGCCGCCGCCTTCGGCGTGCTGCTGCGACTGCCGGAGACGGTGGTCGGCGCCCGTCCGCTGCGCACCGCCCGACCGGTCCGACCCAGCCTGCCGCCGGAGGTGCGGCGGGTGTTCGTGCCGGCCGGGATCGCGGCCTTCGCCGGGTTCTCCCTGCTGGGGCTGTTCACCTCGGTCGCCCCGGCCTTCCTCGCCGAGGGGCTGGACGTGCACAACCGCGCGGCGGTCGGCCTGATCGTCTCGTCGGCCTTCCTGGCCTCGACCCTCGGTCAGCTGCTCGTCCCCCGGCTGGGCACGGCGCGGGCCGTACCGCTGGGCTGCCTGGTGCTGATCGCCGGTCTGGCGCTGCTGGCGGGTTCGCTGGCGTGGGCCGTCCTGGCGCTGCTGGTGTCGGCCGCGCTGGTGGGCGGCGCCGGGCAGGGCATGGGGCTGCGCGGCGCGGTGGGCGAGGTCGCCGCCGCGAGCCCGGCGGAGCACCGCGGCGGGGCGCTCTCGGCCCTCTTCGTGGTCGGCTACTTCGGCATCTCGGTCCCGGTGATCGGCGTCGGGCTGCTCACCGGGCCGCTCGGGCTGGCCCACGCCGGTCTGGTGTTCGCCGCCTGCATGGGCCTGCTGGCCGCCGCCTCCGGCGCCTACCTGCTGCGCCTGGCGCGGGCCGGCGCCGCGGTCTGACCCCTAGCCCGACCCCGACCCCGACCCCGACCCGCGCCTGCTCAGCCCCGGCCCGCGCCTACGCCGCCAGGGCTCCGCACCTACTCCACCGAGGTCCCCGCGGCGGTTACGGCCCGCCCGGCCCGGAGCCGCTGGCGCAGGAAGAGGGCGGCGCGGTCGAGGGCCTCGTCCGCCTCGTCGAGGACGCCGGCGAAGGCCTGGAACACGTGCGGCACGTCGGCGGTGACGTCGAGGATGACGTCCACGCCCGCCTCGCGCGCCCGCGCGGCGAGGCGGGTGGAGTCGTCCAGCAGCAGTTCGTTGGCGCCGACCTGGATCAGCATCGGGGGGAACCCGGTCAGGTCGGCGTGCAGGACCGGGCTGAGCAGCGGCTGCCGCGGGTCGGCCCCGCCGAGGTACATGGCTCCGGTGCGGTCGAGGGCGGCGCGGGTGAAGATCGGGTCGATGCCCTCCTTGGTCCGGATGCTCTCGCCGCTCCGGGTGGCGTCGAGGCCCGGGGAGAGGACCAGTACGGCGGCGGGCAGCGGCAGGCCCGCGTCCCGGGCGGCGAGGCAGGTGGTGACGGCGAGTCCGCCGCCGGCGGAGTCGCCCGCGAGGACGATGGCGGCCGGGTCCCCGCCGCGGTCGAGGAGGGCCCGGTAGGCGCTCAGGCAGTCCTCGACGGCGGCCGGGAAGGGGTGCTCGGGGGCCAGCCGGTAGTCCGGTGAGTACGCCTCGACCCCGGTCCTGGCCACCAGGTTCCCGGTCAGCGAGAGGGCGGTCTCGGGGGAGCCGAAGACCCAGCCGCCGCCGTGGAAGTACAGGATCGTCGCGTCCGTCCCGCCTTCCGGAGCAGGATCCGAACCGTCCCCCTCCGGGCCCTCGGGCCGGACCCGCAGGGCCGGCCGGCCGCCGAGGGTCGTCGGCTCGGTGCGGATGGCGTCGTGGGGCACGATCATCCCCGCCATCAGGGCCCGGAAGCCGGCCCTGATCTCCTCCACCGACCGGGGCCCGGTGGGCGCCGGCTGCCGCAGCATCGCGTCGACCCGGCTGCGCTGTTCCCTGCTCATGGCACACTCCTGGCTGAGTAGCTTCCCGTACACTATATGCCGTGGAAGATACATTGAACGGCGCCCGCTCCGCAGCCGGCCTCGCCGGGTTCTTCGCCGACCTGGTGCGGTGCGAGACGCGGCTGTACAACGCCCTCAACGACCGGCTCCGCGAGCGGCACGGGATCGTCACCTCGCAGTACGAGTTCCTGGGCTACCTGCACCGCCACCCCGGGTGCCGGGTGGCCGACCTCGCCGCCGAGTTCGCCATCGGCGTCGGGGCGACCAGCAAGGGCGTCGACCGCCTGGAGAAGCAGGGGTGGGCCGCCCGGCGGCCGAACCCGGCGGACCGCCGGTCCTCGCTGCTGGTCCTGACCGACGAGGGCACCCGGCTCGTCGAGGCAGCGGAGCGGACCGTCACCGAGGGCCTGGCCGAGCTGCTCGCGGACACCCTCGACGCCGCCGCGCTGGCCGCCGCGGCCGGGGCCCTCGCCACCCTGCGCGCCGCCCTCGAACGCGACCAGGTCGGCATCCCCACGGGCTGAACCGCCCCGCCCACGGCCGGGAACGGCGACCGCGCCGGTCGCGACGACGACCGGCGCGGCGCGCCCGGCTCAGCCCGTGATCGGGCGGGTGTCCAGCCGGATGTGGTCCACCGCCCAGTACCAGTTGTTGCCCGCGTCGTACATCCGGAACTTCAACGTCACCGAACGCGCGCCCGCCGGCACCGCGAACTGCCGGACGACCTGGACGTTCTGGGCGTCCTTGCCCGCGTTGTCGTTGCCGGTGGCGTCCGCGCTGTAGAAGACCAGCCGGGTCTCGGTCCCGTTGTCGAACACCGCGGTGACGGCGGCCTTCTGCGGGGCCTCCTGGCGGTAGTGCGAGTCGAAGGCCAGGTGGAGGGTGGCGGTGCCGGCCGGGACCGGGACGGCGGGCGAGACCAGGGTGGAGTCGAAGACGCCCTTGCGGGACGGCGAGCCGGTGTCGTCCCAGTCGTCCGGGTCGGCGACGGCGACGACGCCCAGGGCACGGCCGAAGTTGCCGCGGTCCTGCCCGGCGGGCACGGTCCACTCGCGCTTGGTGTGGAAGGTCCAGCCCTGGAGCCGGACGGTGCCCTGCGGCATGCCGGGGGCGTTGACCACCGACCAGCCCTCGGGCGCCCGGGCGGTCCAGCCGAGCACGCCGCCCTCCGGCCGGAGCGCACCGGCCAGCGATTCGAAGTCCTCGTCCAGCAGGTGGCCGGTCATCACCGGGGCCGGGCGGGCGGCGAGTTCGCCGTCCGCGACGGCGAAGCGGCCGCCGGCCAGGGCACGGGCGGTGACCAGCAGGCGGTGGGTGGCGCCGGCGGGCAGCTGGGCGGGCGGGGTGACGTCCCAGACCGCGGTCGCGGTGGCACCGGCGGCGAGGGCGGCGGGCGGCGCGGTGACGGCGGTGGCCGTCCAGCCGGGCGGGAGCAGCGGCCGGGCCTCGAAGCGGGTGAGCGCCTCGGTGGCGGCGAAGGTCGCGGTGACCCTGGCCGGGCGGCCGGGCAGCAGGACCGGCTCGTCGATGGTGGTGGAGGCGGCGCCGAGGGCGACGTTCACGGTGAGCGGGTCGGCCAGGCCCAGGACCGGGTCGGTGACGGTGCGGTCGTCCCACGGGAAGCGGCCGGCGATCCGGCGGCGGAAGCCCAGGTCGTCCAGGACGCCCACCGCGACGTCGTACCAACCCTCGGGCCCCACGGCGACGTTGACGGTCCGGTCGTCGCCGGCCGGGACCCGCACCTCGCGCAGTCCGTCACCGTAGGCGAGATCGCCGACCAGGAAGGTCCGGGCGGTGCGCGAGCGGTTGATGACGTCGACCTCCAGCACCTTGCCGCCGCGCTCCTCGGAGAGCGACACCTCGTACGCCGAGTCGGTGTCGCCGCGCAGGTGCCACAGCGCGCCGTTGGGGCCGTGCACCCGCAGGTCGTAGCCCTGCGGCCCGACCTTCCAGACGTCCGACAGCCGGCTCTTCGCCGCCACCGTGTAGTACCGGGGCGCCTCGCCGGGGGCCGGGTAGAGCGCGAACACCGCGCCCTGGCGGCCCTGGTTGACGAAGTCCAGGGTCAGTTCGTCGCCCTTGAGCCGCGGCTTGACGAGCAGGTCGTACGGAGCGGGGCGGGCGGAGCGGGTGCCGCGCTGCTGCTGCGGGAAGGTCTGCGGGCTGGGCACGGCGGGGGCGGGCAGCTTGCCGGTGTCGACCACCTTCTGCCGGTTGCCGCTGGTGTCGGGCAGCTGCGGCCAGACGGGGTTGCGGCCGGAGAAGTCGAAGACCTGGGTCAGGTCGCCGCAGACCGAGCGCCGCCAGGGGCTGATGTTGGGCTCCTGGACGCCGAAGCGCTGCTCCAGGAAGCGCAGCACGGAGGTGTGGTCGTAGACGGTGGAGTCGACCACGCCGCCGCGGGTCCACGGCGAGACCACCACCATCGGCACCCGTACGCCCAGGCCCATCGGGTAGGGGCCGGAGAGCAGGGTCTCCCCGGCGGGCAGGGTGTCGGACCAGCCGAGCGTGCCGTCGGCGGCCTTCACCCGGTACCGGCCGTCCTGGCCGACCACCCGGTGGTAGGTCTTCCCGGCCTTGCCCACCCGGACCACGACCTCGCCGTCCACCGGCACGTTGGACCTGCCGCGCCCGGCGGCCAGCGGCGGGACGGGCGGCAGCTGGTGGTCGAAGAAGCCGCCGTGCTCGTCGTAGTTGAGGATGAAGACGGTCTTCTGGAACACCTCCGGCCTGGCGGCCAGCGCCGACAGCAGCCGGGCGGTGAGGTGCTCGCCGTTCGGCGGCGCGTAGTTGGCGTGCTCGGAGAGCGCGGCCGGGGCGACGATCCAGGACACCTGCGGCAGCCGGTCGGCCTGGACGTCGGCGGTGAAGGCCTCGACCAGGGCGTCGCCCATCGCGAACGGGTCGTCCTTCTTCGCCGGGTCGCCGACGGCCCGCATGCCGCGCTCGTACAGCGGCTCACCGGGCTTGGCCTTGACGAAGGGGGCGAACCAGGCGAGCGCGTTGTCGTCGAAGTTGTCGAGGGCCTGGTAGGTCTTCCAGCTGACGCCGGCCCGCTCCAGGCGCTCGGCGTAGGTGGTCCACTCGTAGCCGCCGGGGATCTCGGTGTTGTCGGTGACCGGGGTGTCCCGCACGGTGCCGCCGCTGGTCCCGGTCATCAGGTGTTCGCGGTTGGTGTTGGTGTTGCACTGCACGGACGCGTAGTAGGCGTCGCAGACCGTGAACACCGAGGCCAGCGCGTGGTAGAAGGGCATGTCCGCGGACTCGTAGTAGCCCTGGCCGAGCCAGCCGGAGGAGCGGCGGGTGACCGAGCCGTCGGCCCGGCCGTCGTTCCAGGCGTTCATCGAGTCGACGAAGCCGAAGGCGGGCGCGCCCTGCTGGTAGGCGTTGGTGTGGGCGGCGTTCATGGCGAAGGGCAGCAGGTGGCCCTCCTTGCGGCTCGGGTCCGGCTGGTGGAACACCGAGCGCCCGTCGACGCCGCGCACGGCGGTGCGGTCCCCGAAGCCCCGGACACCCGCCAGGGTGCCGAAGTAGTGGTCGAACGCGCGGTTCTCCTGCATGAACACCACGACGTGCTCGATGTCGGCCAGCCGTCCGGGCCGGGCCGGCGCGGCGAGCGCCTGCTGGACGCTGAGCGGGAGGGCGGACAGCACCGCGGCCGCCGCCGCGCCGCCGAGGAGGCTGCGGCGCGACAGTTCGGGCTTCGGACTCATGGGGTGGGGCTCCTTGCTGACGGACTGGGGGGCTCCGGCACCGGCCCGGGAGCGGCCGTTCGTGTCGGACCCGTCAGGTCTACGAGACCGAGGTGGACGCAGCGGCGGAGTCCGGTGTCCGGCCGGTGGCCGTCAAGAAACCCGGAGCTGTACAGACAACTTGACGCCCGATGATCAACCGCCGGACCGATGCGCCGACGGCCTCCACCGCGCCCGCGGCATCCTCTACGCTGACGCCAGGCCCGGGGCAGCAAGCCCCGGCCGCCGGACCGATGCGCACCGACACCGGGGGGAACCGCGTGATCCGTGTACAGCACCGCACCTACACCCTGATCCCGTGGCCGTGGCGGGTGATGTCCTGGGCCCAGGCGCCCGAGGGGCTGGAGTTCACCCTCTACGACATCGCCGACCCGGTCCTGCCGCCCCTGCGCGGCGTCGCGGTGCCCGGCACCCCGGAGGAGGCCGCCCGCTGGAAGGTCGGCCACGACGCCTACCTGAGCCTGCTGCGCGAGGCCGAGGAGACCGTCCGGCACGCCCACGGCGTGCGCTGCCGGCCCGGGTTCATGGTCGACATGCGCTCGGTGCGCCTGCGGCGCTACGACCTGATGCCCCACCGCAGGTCCCGCTCCCGGCGGCTGTTCGCCGAGTGCCTGGACCGGATGCGCACCTACGAGGAGGCCTACCGGCCGATCCTGACGGAGATCGAGGCCCGCATCGCGGCGGCCGCCGCCGACACCGCCTGACCGACGGCCGGCCGGCTCGGCCCGGACGGCCGCTCGGGCCGGTCAGGCCCGCTGGGCCGTCGAGGCCGCCGTGCCCGCCGTGCCCGCGACGGCCACCGGGGCGGAAGCGTCGCGCCGCCGGCGGGTCGAGCGCTCCAGCGTCCGGTGCACGATGACGTACTCCGCGACGAGCACGTTGCCCAGGACTGCCGCCCAGCCCGCCGCGGTGTACACGTCCCGGAACGTCAGGGACGGGACGACCTCCGCCAGCGCCAGGCCGGCCAGGAGGTAGATCCGCAGGGTCACCGCGGCGAAGGTCAGGGCGTAGTTCCGGATCATCCAGATCCGGTGCAGCTGCACCTCGCCGCGCCGGATCGTCCGGTAGGCCTGGGCCGCGGTGTACAGCCACGCCGCCGTCAGCAGGAAGAAGGCGACCTGGAGCGGGAAGCCGCTCGGCGACACCGTGCTGGCGTAGAGGGCCGCGGCCGAGGCGGCCACCACGGAGACCAGGTACACCCGGCCGGCGATCCGGTGCAGCCGGGGGTAGCGGGTCCGCAGGCGCGGCACGAACTGCAACGGCCCGATGATCAGCGTCAGTCCGGCCGGCCCCGCGTGGACGACGAGGCTCGCGTAGTAGCCGACGATGCTCCGGTCGATGGGCGCGTACGAGGATCCGGTCAGGTACGGCGGGACGAAGACGGCCGCGATGCCGACCGCCGACACCGCCATCAGGCCCCACAGGGACCACCACCAGCGGCGGCGGACGGTCCGGGCGGCAGCTGGGTCGACCATGGGTGGAGCTCCAATCCTGGTGCGGCAGAAGGGGTTTCGGGCATCCGGCCGACGCCGGCCCCCGACTAGGGGACGATGACGACCTTGCCCGCGACGGTGCGCGACTCGGCCAGGGCGAGCGCGGCCGCGGCCTCGTCGAGCGGGAACTCGGCGGCGATCTGGGCGGTGAGCGTGCCGTCGGCGAGCAGGGCCAGCACCTGGGTGAGGTCCTCGCGCAGCCGGGCCCGGAAGGCCGCCGGGCGGCGCTTGCCCGCCCAGAAGTTGTAGAAGTGCGCGGACCGGCCGTTGGGCAGGTTGTTCCACAGCGCCAGCCGGGCGAACAGCTTCAGCACCGGGAGCCGGGAGTTGCCGGCCTCGTCCTTGGTGGCGGCGGTGCCGTAGGACACCAGGACCCCGCCGCGGCGCAGCAGCGACCAGGACTGCTCCAGTCCGGCGCCGCCGACGTGGTCGAACACCGCGTCGACGCCGTCCGGCGCGAGCTCCCGGATGCGCCGGTACAGCTCGGGGTCGCGGTAGTCGACCGGGGTCGCGCCCAGGGCGCGGACGGTGTCGTGGTGCCGCCCGGAGGCCGTGCCGATCACCGTGATCCCGGCGTGCCGGGCCAGTTGGACCAGGGTCGAGCCGACGCCGCCGTTGGCGCCGAGCACGACGATCGTGCCGCCCCGGCGCACCTTCGCGGTCCGGTGCAGCATCTGCCAGGCCGTCACGCCGTTGACCACGACGGTCTCCGCGTCGGCGGCCGTCACGCCGTCCGGCACCGGGACGACGTCGGCGGCGTCGAGCAGCAGGTGGCTGGCCCAGGCGCCGGTCTTGGTGACGGCGGCGACGCGGCGGCCGACCATCGCGGGGTCGACGCCGGGGCCGGTCGCGACCACGGTGCCGACCACGTCGTAGCCGGGCACGAAGGGGAAGGGCGGCTGGTCGTAGTACTTGCCGCGGCGCATCTGCTGCTCGGCGAAGGAGACCCCGGTGGCGTCCATCCGGAGCAGTACGTGGCCCGCGCTCGGCGGCGGGAGGTCGCGGGTGCGCAGCCGCAGGCCGCTCGGCTCGACCTCGCCCGGCAGGACGACCTCGGTGGCGTGGGTGACGACGGCGTTGTTCACGGTGTGCTCCGTTCGGCTCTGCGGTGCGGTGGCTACAGCCGTAAAGTTACACACGTAAGCTCACGACTGACAAGAGCTGCCGTTCGTAAGTTTTCACCTGTAAGCTCACGCCATGGGAAACGAATCGAGCACAGCCCCCGTCCGCGCCCGCAACCGTCGCGGGGAAGGCGCCCGCCTGCGCGAGGACATCGTGGCCGCCGCGGTCGAACTGCTCGACGAGGCCGGCACCGAGACCGCCGTCACCCTGCGCTCGGTCGCCCGCCGGGTCGGCATCGCGGCCCCCTCGATCTACCGCCACTTCCCCGACCAGCCGGCCATCATGCTGGCCGTGGTGCGACAGGCCTTCGAACAGATGGAGGCCCGGCTGCGCACCGCCGTCGACGCGGCCGACGACGACCCCCGACAGCGGCTCACCGCCCTCTGCCACGCCTACCTGGCGTACTCCCGGGAGCACCCCGAGCGGTACCGCACCATGTTCGGCGGCGTCTGGGTGCCCGCGCTCCAGGACACCACCGTGACGCCGGAGGAGATGGGCACCCTCGGCCAGGAGCTGCTGCAGCTGTTCGTCGAGACCCTGGAGGCGTGCGTGGCCACGGGCGCGTCCAGCAGCGACGACGCGTTCGCGGACACCGTGGCCCTCTGGCTGGGCCTGCACGGGCTGGCCCACCAGCGGGCGGTCACGGTCGCCTTTCCGTGGCCGGAGGGGATCGCCGACCGGCTGATCGTCACGCTGGCGCACCTCAAGGCCGAGTAGTCGGACGGCCGGACAGTCGGGCGCCCGGAAAGCCGGACGCCCGGCACCGGACGAACCGGTGCCGGGCGCGGGCAGGCGGGGGCCACGCAGGGGCGGGGCCGAAGGTCAGCCGGTGAACCGCCCCTCGCGGGCCACCACGCGCCCCGCCCGGACGACGAGTTCGCGCGGCGGGAGGTCGACCACGACCTGCGGCAGGCACTCGCCGGTCAGCAGCATGAAGTCGGCCGGCGAGCCGGGCGCCAGGGTCACCGGCGGCAGGTCGAGCAGTTCGGCGCCGCCGTCGGCGGCCAGGGCGAAGCAGTCGGCGAGCTGCCCGTCGGTGCGGGCGTCGGTGGTCCAGCCGAGCAGGTGGGCGCGGTGCAGCAGGTCCGCGTTGCCGTACGGGCTCCAGGAGTCGCGCACGCCGTCCGACCCGAGGCCGACCCGCACGCCGTGCTCCCGCAGGACGCGGAACGGCAGCACCTGGTGGGCCGAGGGCGCGACGGTGGTCAGCCCGACCCCCGACCCTGCCAGCAGCTCGGCCAGTCCGGCCAGCGGCGGGCCGGTCAGCTCGGGCACGCAGAAGGCGTGGCTCACCACCACGCGCCCGGCGAGACCGGCCGCCGCGGTCCGCGCGGCGATCTCGCGCAGTGGGCCGAGGCCGCGCTCGCCCCGGTCGTGGAGGTGGATGTCGAGCCGCAGGCCGTACTGTTCGGCCAGGCCGAAGAGCAGGTCCAGCTGGGCGGGGCCGGTGCCGTCCGGGCCGCCGTCGAACCCGGCCGGGTCGATTCCGCCGATCGCGTCGATCAGCCCGCTCGCGGCCGCCTCGGCCAGCAGCTCACCCGCCCCGGGCGTGCGCCGCACCCCGTGCTGGGGGAAGGCGACCAGCTGGAGGTCCAGCGCGCCCGCCAGCCGCTCCCGCACCTCGGCGAGCCCGGTGACCCCGGCCAGGCCGAAGGCGGGGGCGACGTCCACGTGGGCACGGACGGCCCGGGTGCCACGGGTCACCGCGTGGGCCAGCAGCCGGTGGGCCCGCTCGGCGAGCGGGGTGCGCTGCCGCCGGTGGAGCTCGACGTCGCCCTGGACGTACTCGGGCAGCGAGCCGGCCGGGCGGCGGCTGTACCAGGGCTCGCCCCAGGCGGTCTTGTCGGGGTGGATGTGGGCGTCGACCAGGGTGGGCAGGGCGATCCGGCCGGCGCCCTCGACGATCTGCGGCACCGCGCCGTCCGGGACGCGCTCGGCGAGGACGCCGTCCACGGCGACCAGGTCGACGGCCTCGGCGGCGCCGAAGGGGCGGACGTCCCGGAAGACGGTGACGGCCGGTGGGGTGGGTGCGATCACGCGGTGCTCCTCGGATCCCGTCTCGACAATGTGCCCAGCAGGCAAAACGTCCTACCTCTCCTTCAACAGTCTGTTTATCATCGGCGGGTCCCCCGTCTTCCACCCGGAGCCACCCGCACATGCCCGCCCCGCCGTCCCCACCGCCCGCCCCCGGCATACCGCCCGCCACCGGCGCCCGCCCGCGGCCGCACCCGCTGCACGTGCTGCGGGACTCCGTCTACGCCGTCGGCGCCCTGCTCGTGCTGGTCGGGATCGGCGTGCTGCTCCACCAGCCGCTGCTGATCCCGCCCCTGGCGGCCAGCGCCGCACTGGTGCACGGCGCACCCGGGCTGCCGATCTCCCAGCCGCGCAACCTGATCGGCGGCCAGCTGCTGTCCGCCACGCTCGGCTACGCCACCCTGGCCGTCACCGGCAGCACCGCCTGGGGCGCGGCGATCGCCGCCGGACTGGCGCTCGGCGCGATGCTGCTCACCCACCTCTCGCACTCCCCCGCGGCGGCCACCGCCGTCATCGTGGTCCTGCAAGCCCCGCACCCCGTGCCCTTCCTGCCGCTGCTCGTCCTGGCCACCACCCTGCTGGTCGCCGTCGGCCTGCTGCCGGGCCGGATCGGCGGACACCCGGTCCGCTACCCACTCTCCTGGTGAACGGCGTACGGCGGGATCAACCGATCGGTCGACCCCGCCGTACGCCGTTCCGCTCCTCCGGGCCCGTCCCGAACAGCCCCTGGCCGGTCACCGGCATCACCCGTGCTGATGCCGGGCACCGCCCTCCGACGCCCCCGCCCGCGCCCGCGCCTCCGCCTCCGCCTCCTGAGCGGACCTCACCCCCAGCCGGGCACCGGCGGCAACGGCCAGGCCGGCAGCACCGCGGGCGCCGGCAACCCGCCGTCCACCCGCAGGGCCGCCAGCGGGCCGCGCCCGGCGAACCAGGCGAGCAGCGCGTGCCCGGGGCCGCTCACCACCGGGCCCGTCCCGCCGATCGCCCAGCCGAGGCCGAGGTCCTCGGCCTCCACCCGGGCCAGCGGCACCGCCCGTACGGCCAGGGCCGCGGCCGTCTCGGCCAGGGCCGCCCGGACGAACGCCGCGGGCCAGTCGGCCGGCCCGCGGCCGAGGCCCAGGTCGACCGCGTGCACCTCCAGCTCCCGCCAGGCCCGCCACAGCAGGTACCAGGCCGGGTGCCGCCAGCCCGCCAACGCCGGGACCAGGACGTCCCGGCGCCCGGCGGGCAGCTCGGCCGCGTCCCGCAGCAGCCCGTCCAGGCTGTCCCGCAGGTCGGCGGTCAGCGCTCCGGCGGCGCGCCCCGCGCCCGCGCGCAGTTGCCGGTCCAGCTCGGCGGCGTCGGCGCGCGGCCCGGGGGCGCGGCCGGTACGGGCCAGGGCGAGCATCCAGCGGTAGGCGTCGGCGCTGCGGGCGAGGTGGGTGAGCAGATGGCCCCGGCTCCAGCCGGGGAGCAGCGAGGGCTCACGGGCCTGCCGGTCGGTCAGCGGCGCCAGGTCCGCGCACAGGCGTGCCGCCGAGGCCCGGACCTCCGCGAGCAGCCCGTCGGGGTCCAGCGCACGCTCAAGCTCCGTACGTTCCAGCTCCGACACCTCAACCCACGCTCTCGGCCGCCGACTTGATGCCCTCCAGCGTCGCCGTCATCCCGGTCCGCAGCTCCCCCAGGCGGAAGGCGACGATCTTCTCCTCGGCCTCCGGCCGGGCGTCGATGGCCCGGGTGACCCCGCTGCGGCCCGGGCCGAGCAGCACCGAGTGCCGCACCCGGGTACCGCCGTCCTCGGGGCGCAGCTCGAAGCGCCACCGGGCCAGCGCACCGGTCGCGTCCGTCACCGGGGTGCCGAAGCGGCCGTCCACGTCCAGGACGGCCCAGGCGAAGGCGCGGTGCTCGACCAGCTCCACCACCTCGGAGACCGTCCGCCAATCGGGCATGCCCGCCCGGCGGTTGTACCCCTCGAAGCGGGCGCCCGGCGCGGGGCCGTCCGCGCCGGCCGCGCCGTCCAGCCAGGCGGTCCGCTGGAGCTCCGGGCTGTGCCGGGCGGGCAGCGCGATGTCGGTGACCAGCGCCCAGACCCGCTCCACCTCCGCCCGGACGAACACCTCGCAGTCCGTACCGGGACCATCGGCGTACCGCATGTTCCGTTCCCCTCCACTGCCCGACGTGACCGTGGGCCCGCGGGTACCTACGGGTCGGCACCCGCCCCGCCCCCGCCTCTACGCGTCCGGAGCGCCGCGAAGGCAGCGGGCGGGTTGCCGCCCTCCTGCGGGCCCTGCCGTCGATGATCGAGGCTGCCGGACTTCCAAGTCAATCCGCTGATTTCCTGGGGAACTTCCAAGGTCGGGCTTGGGTCGGGCCCCTTCTCGTGCCGTCCCGGACCCGGCAGTACCCTGGGCGTTCGTGACCCTCGACGACCTCCGCGTCTTCGCCGCCGTCTGCCGGGCCGGCTCGCTCAGCGCCGTCGCCCGCGACCTGGCGTGCAGCCAGTCCGCCGTCAGCCAGCACGTGAAGCGGCTGGAGCGCGAGCTGGGCCTCACCCTGATCGATCGGCACCCGCGCGGCGTGGTGCCCACCCAGGCCGGACGCCACCTGCAGACCGCCGTGGCCAACGGACTGGGCGGCATCGACCACGCGCTGCGCACCATCGCCGAACTCGCCCGCGGCGAGGGCGGATCGGTGCGGATCACCACCGGCGCCACCAGCATCCGGCACTTCATGTCCGCCGCCGTGGTCGACTTCCGCGAACGGTTCCCGCAGGTCAGCCTGGAGTTCCAGACCGGCGTCTCCAGCCGCAGCTGTCTGGACGCGCTCACCGCCGGCCAGGTCGACCTGGCCTGGATCACCCTGGGCACGCCCGTCCGCGGCATCGAGCAGCGTCCCGTCGCCGACCTGCCGTGGGTGCTCGCCGTGGCGGCCGCCGACCCGCTCGCCGCCCGGGAGCGCATCGAACCCGCCGACCTCCAGGACGCCCGGCTCATCGGGCTGCCGCAGAACTCGGTCTCCCGCTCCCAACTGGACGACTGGCTCGGCAAGTCGGGCATCCGCCCGGTCTTCGACACCAGCGTCACCGACTGGGACACGGCCATCCTGCTCGCCGAACTCGGCCTCGGCCACGCCGTCGTCCCCGCGCTCCCCGAGTGGCAGGGCCCCGGCCACCCCGGGCTCCGGCTGGTCCCGCTGCCCGACCTCCCGGGCCTCACCGTCGGCTGGGCCGCGCGCGAGTGGCTCACCCTGGGACCGCTCGCCCGGGCCTTCGCGGACACCGTCGCCGACCACTGCGGGCGGGCGGCGGCCGGGCCGGTCAGCCCCGCGGCCCCTCGTCGTACGCCGCCCGCGCCCCGGCCGGCTACTCCCCGCCCGAGTACTCCCTGACCGACCGCAGCCCGCCGCCGCCCAGGAGACGGGCCACCGGCAGGCCCTCGTCGCGGGACGTCACCGCCGACAGCCGCGCGAACTCCTCGGGCAGGACGTCCAGCAGGCTCAGCACCTGCTCGCCGGTCCGCAGTTCCAGCACCAGCTCGCAGCGCAACCGGGCCGGCAGTTCGGGACGGTGGGACAGCCCGTGCCACAGCGCCGCCCGCAGGTAGTGCCGCCCGTCGGGCGCCGCGTGCGCCCTCAGCCACGCCGGGTCCAGCCGCTGGGAGAGGCCGAGATCCACGGCGCGCTCCTCCAGTCGCAGCAGCGCCGGGGTGTCGACGGCCATCAGGTCACGGGGCAGGGCCCGCTCCGTGTTCAGGTCACCGTCCAATCGCCTGTCCCCCGGTCGTCAGCTCGTCTGGAAGGACAGGTTGCGGCCGATCTCGACGAAGCCCCGGCGCGCGTACCACGTGCGCGGCCAGTCGACCGCGTCCGCGAACAGGAACAGCCGCGGGATCCCGGCCGCCGCCGCCAGGGCCAGGCCGCTGGCCAGCAGGGTGTCCCCGTGACCGGCCCCGCGGTGCGGGATCGCGGTGACCAGGTCCTCCAACTGCGCCAGCCCGGCGGCCGGTTCGAGGTAGAGGTCGACCCAGGCGGCCACCTCGCCGTCCGCCGCCCGGGCCGCCAGGAAGTGCACCTGCTCGGCGCCGCGCCGCCTGGCCGGTCGGCGGTCGGTGAGCTGGCGGAGCAGCTCCGCCTCCTCGTACCACTCCCGCTGCTGCCGCAGCACGGGCTCCCGCAGTTCGGCGAACTCCGTCGGCAGGGCGGCCGGTTCGGGCAGTGCGCAGCCCGCCGTGCCCCTGGCCATGACCACCACGGCGCTGCGCGCGTACCCGGCCCCGGCCAGTACCGGCGCGGCCCGCTCGCCCCACGCCTCGTCCAGCACGGTGATCGCGTACTGCCGGCGCTGCCCGAGCCAGCGCGCCGCCAGCCCCGGCAGGGCCGCCGGGTCGGTGCCCGGCCCGGTGACGATCAGCTGGTTGTGCTCGTGGGAGCGCACGAACTCGGGGTTCCGTACGGCGAAGACCCCTGGGAACTCCGGCAGTTCGATGACCTCGGCCGCCTGGCGGCGGGCGAAGGCGACGTGGAAGGCGGCTACCCGCTCGAACAGATCGGACATCCCGCCATGATCGCCCGGCCCGCCACCGTCGGCCAAGCGAATATCCGGCCTCAGGTCCGGTCGAGGAACCGCCGGATCCCGTCCCGCACACCGTCCGTCGGCACGGTGGCGGCGAAGGCCGCCGCCTCCACCGCGAGGCCCTCGTCGATCGGCAGGTTGATCCCGCGGGTGACCGCCCGCAGGCAGGCGGCCACCGCGGTCGGCGCGTACCGGATGATGCGGTCCGCCAGGTCCCGTGCCTCGTCGAGCAGTTCGCCGGCCGGGACGACCGCGTTGACCAGGCCCAGCTCGGCCGCCCGGGCGGCCGGGACCGGGTCCCCGGTGAGGATCAGCTCCAGGCCGCGCTTGCGGCCCACGTGGCGCGGCAGCCGCTGCGAGCCGCCGAAGGGCGGCGGGAAGCCGAGCGCGATCTCCGGCTTGGCGAAGCTGGCGTGCTCCGCCGCGATCGCCAGCGGCGCCGCCTCGGTGAGCTCGCAACCCCCGCCGTACGCCAGCCCGTTGACCGCGACGATGACCGGCTTGGGGAACTCCTCGATCCGCCGGGTCAGGGTGTGGCCGCGGCGGACGAACTCGCGCAGCGCCCGCTCCGGCCCGCCCGCGATGCTGGCCGCCAGCGACGGGATGTCCGCGCCCGCGCTGAACGCCCGCTGCCCGGCCCCGGTCAGGATGACGGCGCGGACGCTGTCGTCGGCGTCGATCCGGTCGAGTGCGGCGAGCAGCGCGTCGATCGTCGGGTAGTCGAGGGCGTTGAGCTTCTTCTCCCGGTCGATGGTGAGGGTGACGACGTGCTGGTCCCGCTCGCTGTGGACGGTCATGGCCGCTGGTTCCCTTTCGACGTGGTCGCTTCGGTCACTGCCCGAGCGAGGCTAGGAAAGGTGGTCCAGGACAATCCAGTAATTGTCCTGGATACACTTCCCCCTCCCCCGCCCACGCCTTCGGACCACGGAACGGCAGGCCCCCGTGCGACCTCCCTCCTACAAGGCCGTCGTCGACGAGTACGCCGCCGCGATCCGCTCCGGCGCCCTGCCCGCCGGCACCCGGCTGCCGACCCACCGCGCCCTCGCCCGCGACCGCGGCATCGCGCTCGCCACCGCCACCCGCGTCTACGCCGAACTCGGCGCCGCCGGGCTGGTCGTGGGCGAGCAGGGCCGCGGCACCTTCGTCCGGGTCCGCTCCGGCTACGACGGCCTCGAACCCTCCCGCGTCCTCCCGGTGCCCCGCACCGCCGACCTCTCCTTCAACCAGCCGCTCGCCCCCGACCAGGGCGACCAGCTGCGCCGGGCGCTGCGCACCCTCGCCTCCTCCGGCGACGCCGAGGCCCTGCTGCGCCAGCACCCGCCCGGCGGCCACCGGCACGACCGGGCGACCGTCGCCCGCTACCTGCTGGACCGCGGCGTCGACACCGCCCCCGACAACGTCCTGCTCACCAGCGGCGCCCAGCAGGCCCTCGACTGCGTCCTGCGCACCCTCACCCGCCCCGGCGACGTCCTCGCCGTCGACGCGCTCAGCTACCCGGGCGTCAAACTCCTCGCCGCCGCGCACGGACTGGACCTCGCCCCCGTGCCCGTCACCCCCACCGGGCCCGACCTCGACGCCCTCGACCGGCTCTGCCGCAACCGCCCGGTCCGCGCGGTCTACACCGTCCCGACCGTCCACAACCCGCTCGGCTGGGTGCTCGACCACGGCCAGCGGCAACGCCTCACGGCCCTCGCCGCCGCCCACGACTGCACCCTGATCGAGGACGGCACCTACGCCTTCCTGGAGGCCTCACCGCCCCCGCCGCTGCACGCCCTCGCCCCCGACCGCACCTGCTACGTCGCCGGCCTGTCCAAGAACGTCGCCCCCGGCCTGCGGTTCGGCTTCGCCGTCCTCCCCGACCGCCACCTGCGCGCCGCCACCACCCAGCTGCGCGCCGCCGCCTGGGGCGCCCCCGGCCTGATCACCGCCCTCGCCACCGGCTGGCTCGCCGACAGCACCGTCACCCGCCTCGAAGCCCGGCGCCGCGCCGACGCCGCCGAGCGCCAACGGCTCGCCCGCACCGCCCTGGCCGGCCTCGCCGTCACCGCCCACCCCGCCTCCTACATCCAGTGGCTCACCCTGGAACCCCACCAGCGCCCCGACCGGGTCGCCGCCCTGCTCGCCGCCGAGGGCATCCTCGTCTCCACCGCCGACGCCTTCGCCACCGGCCCCCACCACCCCAACGCCATCCGCCTCGCCCTCGCCAACCCCCCGCTGCCCGAACTCCCCGCCGTACTCGGACGCCTGCGCGCCACCATCGAGTCCATCGCCCCGTAGTGGCGGCGGCCCGCCGCCACTACGGCTCCGGCGGCGCCTCGTGCAGATAGCCCGGGTCGAACCGGTGCACCGACGGCAGCAGGCGCGCGTCCGGGCCCGCCGCCTCACGCCCGTCCTGGCGACGCCCGTCCTGCCGGGCCAGTTGGGCCTTGGCCGTGCGCAGGACGTCGGACGGATCGGGATCGTCGTCACGCCTGTCCAGGTGCCAGTACCGGTCCTGGGTCAGCTTCCCGGCCTTCCGCACGCACGAACGCAACCTGGCCCGGGCCACGACGGGGTTCCCGACCCGGAGGAAGTGCTGGGCCAGCCACAGCTGACGCAGGTCGGGGCGGTCCACCCGCAACCGCACCATCGCCGCCACGTCCGGCTCCGCACCGGCGAGGACGGCCCGGCAGTCCAGGTAGAACAACTGCTCGTGGTCGAGGGCGGGATGCAGCTCACGGGCCGTCCTGAGGGCGTCGCGCACCTGCACCCGGTCGCCGACCTCCGCCACCCGCAGCAGAGCGAGGTACACCACCCGCTTCCGCACGTGCGGACAACCGAGGTCGTGCGACCGGGCGAAGTGCCGGCCGGCCAGCTCCAGGTCACCGTCCTCGACCGCCCGGTACCCGAGATCGCACCACCAGTCCGCCTCCGAACCCAGCGGGCCCACCGCCATCAGCAGCTCCATCGGCGGGTGCTCCGGGTGGTACTCCATCAGCATGTCGCGCACCTCCGGGGCACTGCGGTGCTCCCGAAGCGCCGGTTCCCCCCGGTACAGGTCGGTCAGCCGGGCGGCCAGCGACCGGCCGGTCGTGGCCAGGGCCTCCCGCAACCGTTCGTAGGCACCTCGCTGCAAACGGCCCTGCCGCCCGGAACGGACCCACCGGGCCAGCGCCTCGTCGACGAACTCGCCGGTCGCCACGTCCAACCCGTCCACCACCGCGTCGGCGAGCGCCGTCAGCGCCAGGTCCGCATCCTCCTCCACCGCCCGCAGCCACTGCCGACGTACGAGCGGCAGCCGCCGAGCCCGCCGCCACCCCGACAGGGTGAGGAGCTGGAACACCCCCTCCAGCCTCAGCTCCGCCGCCCGCACGTACCTGTGGTCCGCCTCCCGGAACACCCTCCTGACCCGCCACACCCTGACCCGCCCCACACCCACCCCCATCCACCCCCGGCCGGCGTAACGACCGTACGAAGCCCGGCCGTTCCAGCCCCACCCCACGGGAGGACCACCCCACCACAGCCCCACCCCACACAGGAAGTCGACCCGGCCGACTTCCTGTTCCGTGGCTCAACGGCCGGCCCAGCCCTCAGCGTTCGAGAACGACTCGTAGCTGTGGCGCGTGGAGCGCCCCCACTCGCGCCCGGTGAGGCGCCGGTGGGCCCGGTCGGGGACGTGCAGCAGGGGCTCGGCCCAGACGAGGTCGCTGGCGTACGGGTGGAACCGGGCCGGGTCGCCCAGCACGGCCTCGTACTCGGCCCGGCCTGCGGCGACGACGGCCGCGCGGGTGTACAGGAATGCATCGCCCGACAGGTCGACGCCGTACTCCCGGCGATCGAGCCGGTACAGGACGGTGGCCAGCTGTTCGGCGAACCCGATGCAGGCGGGCAGCCCGGCGGCCGTCAGCCGCCCCTCCAGCGCGGCAGCGAGCCGTTCCGCATCGGGGTCGGGCCAGGCCGGTCGACACTCCTCGATGAGCCGCCAGAACTCGTCCTCGTTCACGCCTGGCAGCATGAACCACCACACCGACAATCCCGCACCGAAAGTCGATCGGGCCGACTTCCTACTCCTCCGCGCCTCCTTCCGCTGCCCGGCCGAAGCGGGTGGACCATTCCGCGATGAGGGTCCGCAGCTCCGGCGGGTGGACGACCTGGAACTCGGCGCCGAGGGAGCCCAGGGCCATGGCGGGCCAGTCCAGGGAGTCGGCGGTCATCCGTAGGCGGCAGCGGGTGGCGTCCACCGCCTCGACGTCGCCCCAGCGGCCGACGTGGGCGCGGACGCGGTCGGCGGGCGCCTCCACCAGGGCCTCGACGCGGTTGGGGCGGGGCATGGCGCTGAGGCCCGCGCGGACGAACTCGGCGGCGTCGGCGGCCGGGAGGGTGCGGGGCGCGAAGCGGGCGCCGGTGGCCTCGGCGGCGGTGAGGCGGTCGAGGCGGAAGGTCCGCCAGTCGCCGCGGTCGAGGTCGTAGGCGACCAGGTACCAGCGCCGGTCGAGGCAGACCAGCCGGTGCGGCTCGACGTGCCGCTCGGTGCGCCGCGCGGAGGCGGCGGTGTACGAGAAGCGGATCCGTTCGTCGTCCCGGCAGGCCAGGGCGACGGCGGTGAGGGCGTCGGGGTCGACGCGGGAGGCGGGGGCGGTGCCCCAGTCGACGGGGACGGTGACGGCGCGCAGCGCCTCGACCCGGCGGCGCAGCCGGCCCGGCATCACCTGCACGACCTTGGCCAGGACCCGGACGGAGGCCTCGGCGACCCCCTCCACCGGGCTGTCGGCCGCCGCCTGGAGTCCGACCGCGAGGGCGACCGCCTCCTCGTCGTCGATGACCAGCGGGGGCAGCGCCGCACCCGCGGCCAGCTGGTAGCCGCCCTCGACGCCGCGCTGGGCCTCGACGGGGTAGCCGAGGTCGCGCAGCCGGTCGATGTCGCGGCGCAGGGTGCGGACGGAGACGCCGAGCCGGTCGGCGAGTTCCTCGCCGGGCCAGTACCGGTGGGTCTGGAGCAGGGAGAGCAGTCGCAGGGTCCGGGTGCTGGTGTTCGCCATGTCCCGATTCTGGCCGCAATTCAGGACAGGAAGTGGCCGCAATGCTCCGTAACGTGGTTCTCGTCCGAGGGAGCAGGACCCGAGCAGGACCCGAACGGAAGGCCAGAGCCATGACCACGACCACCACCCCCGACGCCACCGCCCCCGTCACCGGCGAGCGCGCCGACCTCCTGGTCGCGCTGGAGAAGCAGCGGCACTTCCTGCGCTTCACCACCCGCGACCTCACCGACGAGCAGGCCGGCCTGCGGACCTGTGCGAGCGAGCTGTGCCTGGGCGGTCTGGTCAAGCACGTGACCACGGTGGAGCGGCTGTGGGCGGAGTTCATCGTGGAGGGCCCGTCCGCGATGCCCGACTTCTCCGCCATGACCGAGGCCGACTTCGCCCGCCGCGCCGACGAGTTCCGGCTCCTGCCGGGCGAGACGCTGGCCGGGGTGCTCGCGGAGTACGCCGAGGTGGCCCGCCGGACGGACGAGCTGGTGGCCACCCTGCCGGACCTGGACGCGACCCAGCCGCTGCCGAAGGCGCCCTGGTTCGAGGCGGACGCCGAGTGGTCGGCCCGCCGGGTGCTGCTGCACGTCATCGCGGAGACCGCCCAGCACGCGGGCCACGCCGACATCGTCCGCGAGTCGCTGGACGGCGCGAAGAGCATGGGCTGAGCCTGGTGGGGCCCGCCGTAGCAGGACGGCGGGCCCCGGCCCGTCCGGGGTCAGATCTCGTCGACGAGGGTGAAGCCGGCCCCGTCCACCACACTGCGGACCGCCGACGTCTCCAGCGGCTGGGCGGAGGCCACGGTGACCCGTCCGCTCGGCGCGTCCGCGACGACCTCGGTGACCCCGGGGATGGCGGCGAGCCCGGCGCTGACGGTCCTCTCGCAGTGGCCGCAGCTCATGCCGTCGACGGTGAGGACGGTGGTGATGGACATGACGGTGCCTCCGGTTACGGGTCGTCGTGGGGGGGGGGGGGTTAGACCCCCCCCCCCAAACCCCCCGACGTCCGCGCTCCCCCCGGACACGCCCCCCCCGGGGGGCCCTCGCGGGGGTTCGGGGACCCGCCGGGGCCCCCCCC
>NZ_JBHZCN010000108.1:29601-31079 GCF_042755465.1 Kitasatospora sp. NPDC059160
CCGCCCACCACCGATATATACACTGCTTTTGTCGTCGGCTGCTTATTTTGTTTATAAGAGACAGGTGCCTCCGGTTAGGGGTCGTCGTGGGGGTCGTCGTGATCGACCCGCACCACAACAGCCGATTCCGACGGCGATCCCCAGGAACACGCCGCACGGGTGGCACCTTCGAGTGGTTCCGGGAACCGGCGGCGCCGCCCGCCCGACGGCAGCCCCGGCAGAAGCCCCGAAGGGAGTCCAGCGGGAGCCCCCGACGCCTGGCGTTCCGGGCACCCGTCGGCCGACACTGGGTGCTCCGACCCCCGTACGGAAGGCGGAAGCACCCCATGCCGCTCGGACTCGCCCTCCCCCAGTACGGCCGCTTCGCCGACCCCGCCCTGACCGTCCGGGTCGCCGCCGCGGCCGAGGCGCTCGGTTACGACCGGCTCTGGACGGCCGACCGGCTCCTGGTCGCCAACGCCCCGCGGACCCCGTACCCCGGCGGCAGCGGCGCCGTTCCGGAGAGCCATCGGACCTTCCTCGACCCGCTCACCCTGCTGACCGCCGCCGCCGGCGCGACGAGCCGGGCGCGCCTGGGCACCAGTACGCTCAACGCGCCCTGGTACCCCCCGGCCCTGCTCGCCCGCACCCTGACGACGATCGACCTGCTCAGCAACGGCCGCCTCGACGTCGGCTTCGGACTCGGCTGGTCCGAGGACGAGTACGGGGCGGTCGGCGTCCCGTGGCGGGGCCGGGCGGCCCGGCTGGAGGAGACCCTGGACGTGCTGGAGGCGTTCTGGACCGGGGGCGCCGACGTCCGGCACACCGGTGCGCTGTGGACCGTCCCGCCGTCGACCGTCCTGGCCCGACCGGCCCAACGGCCGCGCCCGCCCGTCCTGTTGGGCGGGGTGAGTCCGGCCGCGCTGGAGCGGGTCGGGCGGCGCGCCGACGGCTGGCTGGGCGTCGGCCTGCCGCTGCCCGCCCTGCGCCCGCTCTGGGAGCGCGTCTGCGACTCCGCCCGGGCCGCCGGCCGCGACCCGGGGGCGCTGCGCCTGGTGCTGCGGGTGAACCCGGTGGTCACCGCCGAACCGGCGCCCGAGGTCCCCCAGCGCGGCACGGTCGCCCAGATCGCCCACTACCTGGCTTCCGCCGTACGGGAGTTGGGCGCCGAGCCGCTGATCGACCTGCACCACGCGGCGCGGTCCCCGGAGGAGTTCCTCTCCCTCGCCCGGGAGTTCCGCGACGCCCTGGCGCTCCCGCCGTCCCCTACCCTGGCCCCGACACCCGCAACAGGACTGAACCCTCCGCCCCAACCGGACCGTTCCTCCTGATGTACCCCGTTTTGAGCCCGCCCAGGAGCACCACCACCATGTCCGACACCGCCGCGCCCCCGACCCACCGAATACGCCGGACGCACGGCCGTGCGGCGGGGGGGGGGGGGGGCGGAGCGCGGGGCGGGCCGCCCCCCCCCCCCGGGGGGGGCGCCGGGCCCCGCGCGC
>NZ_JBHZCN010000109.1:0-30421 GCF_042755465.1 Kitasatospora sp. NPDC059160
CGGATCTTGGCAGATCAGCGCGCGGCGTTGGGCGCCCGGCTGGGCGTGCGCCCGAGTCGGCCTCGTACTGGACGTACTTGGGCGATTCGGGCGTGTGTCCAGGCGGGATGCCCGGCGTCGCGCGCCTGGCAAGATCCGCCGGACAGGCCCTAACCCGCCACCGCCGTGGCCCGGCTCTCCCGCACCACCGTCACCCGGATCTGGCCCGGGTAGGTCAGCTCCGCCGAGACCTGCCGGGCCACCTCCCGGGCGATCAGCTCCGCCCCGAGGTCGTCCACCGTGTCCGGCCGGACCATCACCCGCACCTCGCGCCCGGCCTGCATCGCGTACACCTCGGCCACCCCGTCGTGCGAACGGGCGATCTCCTCCAGCCGGGCCAGCCGCCGCACGTGCAGCTCCAGCGACTCCTTGCGCGCCCCCGGCCGCCCGCCCGAGCAGGCGTCCGCGGCCTGGGTCAGCACGGCCGTCACCGTCCGGGGCTCCACCTCGCCGTGGTGGGCGGCGATCGCGTGCACCACCTCGGGGGGCTCCCCGTGCCGCCGGGCGAAGTCCGCGCCGACCGCCGCGTGGCTGCCCTCGACCTCGTGGGTGAGCGCCTTGCCGATGTCGTGCAGCAGCGCGGCCCGGCGCACCGGCTCCGGGTCCACCCCCAGTTCGGCGGCCATCATCCCGGCCAGGTGCGCGGACTCCAGCAGGTGGCCGAGCACGTTCTGCCCGTAGGAGGCGCGGTAGCGCAGGGAGCCCAGGGTGCGGACGAGTTCGGGGTGCAGCCCGCCGATCCGGGCGTCCAGCAGGGCGTCCTCGCCGGCCCGGACGCAGCGCTGCTCGACCTCGGCCCGGCTGCGCTCGTGGACCTGCTCGATCCGGCTCGGCTGGATCCGGCCGTCCTCGACCAGTTGCTCCAGGGTGAGCCGGGCGGCCTCCCGGCGGACCGGGTCGAAGCAGGAGAGCTGCACCGAGGCCGGGGTGTCGTCGATGATCAGGTTGACGCCGGTGACCGCCTCGAAGGCGCGGATGTTGCGGCCCTCGCGGCCGATGATCCGGCCCTTCATCTCCTCGCCCGGCAGCCGGAAGACGGTGACGGCGGTCTCCGCGGTCTGCTCCGAGGCCAGCCGCTGGATCGCCCCGGCCAGGATGGACCGGGCCCGGCTCTCGCCCTCCTCCTTGGCCCCGCGCTCGATCTCCCGGACCGTGACGGCCGCCTCCCGCCGGGCCGACTCCTCGGCCTCGCGCAGCAGTTGGGCGTGCGCCTGCTCGGCGGAGAGCCCGGCGGCGTGCTCCAGGGCCGCCGCCCGGCGGGCCGCGAGCGCCTCGACCTCGCCCCGGGAGTGCTCCAACTCGGCCGAGCGCGCGGCCAGTTCGTCCTCGCGCTGGCGCAGCCGGCGGAGCTCCTCGGCCAAGTCCTCCTCGCGCCGCGCGAGTTCGTCCTGCCGGCGGCCGGCCTCGGCCAGCGCCTGCCGCCGGGCGGCCTGTGAGCGCCTGAACACCAGCACGACCAGCACCGCGATCACCAGCAGGACGGCGACGGCCGACCCGACGATCGGCACCAGGGAGCCACCGGTAGCGGTGCCCGCCGAGATCCTCATGCGTGCGAGGCTAGGTGCGGGTCACGAAAGGGTCAAGACTCGGCCTGGTCCGGACCAAGAAAGCCACCGAACTGCCACTACTCCCCCGCGTGTCCCGACGGGTCCGCGGCCGCTTCCTCCTCCAGCGCGGCGCGCACCACCCGGAAGGCCAGGCCCTCGGAGTAGCCGCGCCGGGCCAGCACGCCGACCAGCCGCCGGGTGCGGACCTGCGGGTCCAAGCCGCGGGTGGACCGAAGCTTGCGCTCGACCAGCGCCCGGGCCGCGTCCGTCTCGTCGTCGTGGTCGACCTGGACGAGGGCCTGCTCGACCAGGTCGGCGGCGACGCCCTTGGTGCGCAGCTCCTGGGCCAGCGCCCGCCGGGACAGGCCCCGGACGGCGTGCCGGGACTCCACCCAGGCCGCGGCGAAGGCCGCGTCGTCGATCAGCCCGACCTCTTCCAGCCGGGTGAGCACCTGCTCGGCGACGTCCTCCGGGATCTCCCGCTTGCGCAGCGCGTCGGCGAGTTGCTTGCGGCTCTTGGCGGTGCCGGTGAGCAGCCGCAGGCAGATGTCCCGGGCCCGGCTCTCCGGGTCGGTCTGCTCCTCGGCCCGCTTGCGGGAGGTGCGGGCGGTGCCCTTCTCCTCCGCCGGCAGGCCCTCGTCGGAGCGTTCGCCGCGCCGGGCCCGGCGCGGGCGGGCGGGCGGGGCGGCCGCACCCCCGTGACCGGCCGCCCCGGCCTCGCGCCGCCGGCCGACGGCATCCGGCTCCTCGGCCGCCAGCGCCGAGCGGCGCCGGCGCCGGCCGGTGGGCAGCTCGGAGGCGGCGACCAGGCCGAGCGCCTCGACCGAGGTCTCCGCCGGCTCCGGGCCGGACGCCGCGCCGCGCACCGCCCGGACCGGAGCCCGGTCGAACTCCGGCTCGGGGCCGGATGTCCACTGTTCGGTGGCCGCGCGCGCCCACGACCGGGTCGCCGACGGTCGCTGCTCGGGCTCCGGCGCCGGTTCGGGCTCCGGTTCCTCGGCGACCGCGGCGAACCAGTCCGGCGGGCCGTAGTCGTCGTCCTCGGGGCCCGCCGGGCCGCCGCCCACCATGTCGTACTGCATCAACGGCTCAGGCCTTGGCAGCCGCCGTCTTCTTCGCCGCGGCCGTCTTGGCGGCGGTCGCGGCGGTCGCGGTGACCGGCTTGGCCGCGCCGTCGGCAGCGGCGGCCTCCGGCTCGCCCTCGGCCGGCTCCTCGGTCTTCGGACCGATGCCGAGCTTGCCCTTGATCTTCCGCTCGATCTCGTCGGCGAGCTGCGGGTTGTCCCGCAGGAAGTTGCGGGCGTTCTCCTTGCCCTGGCCGAGCTGGTCGCCCTCGTAGGTGTACCAGGCGCCGGACTTGCGGATGAAGCCGTGCTCGACGCCCATGTCGATCAGGCCGCCCTCGCGGCTGATGCCGATGCCGTAGAGGATGTCGAACTCGGCCTGCTTGAACGGCGCGGCGACCTTGTTCTTGACGACCTTGACGCGGGTGCGGTTGCCGACCGCCTCGGTGCCGTCCTTGAGGGTCTCGATGCGGCGGATGTCCAGCCGGACCGAGGCGTAGAACTTCAGCGCCCGGCCACCGGTCGTGGTCTCCGGCGAGCCGAACATGACGCCGATCTTCTCGCGCAGCTGGTTGATGAAGACGGCGGTGGTGTTCGACTGGTTCAGCGCACCGGCGATCTTGCGCAGCGCCTGGCTCATCAGACGGGCCTGCAGACCGACGTGCGAGTCACCCATCTCGCCCTCGATCTCGGCGCGCGGGACGAGCGCCGCGACCGAGTCGATGATCACCAGGTCGACCGCGCCGGAGCGGATCAGCATGTCGGTGATCTCCAGGGCCTGCTCACCGGTGTCCGGCTGGCTGACCAGCAGGGCGTCGGTGTCCACGCCGAGCTTCTTGGCGTACTCGGGGTCGAGCGCGTGCTCCGCGTCGACGAAGGCGACCGTGCCGCCGGCCCGCTGGGCGTTGGCGGCCAGGTGCAGCGTCAGGGTGGTCTTACCGGAGGACTCGGGGCCGTAGATCTCGACCACCCGGCCGCGCGGGATGCCGCCGACCCCGAGGGCGACGTCCAGGGCGGTCGACCCGGTGGAGATCACCTCGATCGGCTCGTTCGCCTTCTCGCCGAGGCGCATCACCGAGCCCTTGCCGAACTGTCGCTCGATCTGGGCGAGCGCGGCCTCGAGGGCCTTCTCCTTGTCCGTACCTGCCATGGCTTTTTCCCTCGGGTTCTGTGCTGTGCGCTTCATCGTCCTCGACGCTAGCGCGTCCCACTGACAAACGAGCCCCACCCGGCTCGCCCTGTGGAAAACTCCACGCCGGAGAGTACAAAAGAACATCTGTTCGATTCAAGCCCCGCACTCACCCGAACACGCCGCGGGGCGGGCGGCCGGATCCCTCCCGACCACCCGCCCCGCCGACCGCCACCCCGTCGAGCGTCATCCCCGTCGAGCGTCACTCCCCGCCGACCGTCATCCCCCGTCGCCGCCGACCATCCGCCGCAGCCGCCGCGCCGCCTCCCGGCGCAGCTCCCGCCGGGCCCGCCGCTGCTCCCCCCGGTCGATCCGCGGGTCGGTGGCCACCTCGTACCGCCGCACGTACGTCCCGACGAAGCCCTGCAGGGTCGCCGCCGCCGGGATCGCGATCAGCGCGCCCACCGCACCCAGCAGCGCCGCCCCCGCGATCACCGCCCCGAAGGCCACCGCCGGGTGCACGTCCACCGTCCGGGCGGTGATCCTCGGGTGCAGCACGTAGTTCTCGACCTGCTGGTAGACCACCGTGAAGACCAGCACCCACAGCGCGTCCACCGGCTCCAGGGTGAGTGCCACCAGCACCGGCAGCGCTCCCGCCAGGTACGTCCCGATGGTCGGCACGAACTGGGACATGACGCCCACCCAGATCGCCAGCGCCGCCGAGTACGGCAGGTCGATCAGCGCGAACATCACCCAGTGCCCGGCCGCCGACACCACCGCCAGCACCGCCCGCGAGTACAGGTAGCCGCCGGTCTTGGCCAGCGCGATCTCCCAGGCCCGCAGCACCTCGCCCTGCTTGGCCGGCGGCAGCAGCGAACAGACCGTCCGGCGGACCCGGGGCCCCTCGGCGGTGAAGTAGAACGTGAACAGCCCCACCGTGAAGGTCTGGAACAGCCCCCCGAGCAGGGTGGAGGACACCCCCCAGACGTTGTCGGCGGCCTGCTGGACGTAGGTCTCCAGCGTCCCCGAGTCCTTCAACAGCCGCTTCTGCAGCTCCCCCAGCGACAGCTCCTGGTGGAACGTCCGGTTGACCCAGCCGATCAGGTTGTCCACCAGGTGCGGCAGGTCCCCCGCGATCTTCGCCACCTGATCCACCAACAAGGTGCCCAGCGCCGCCAGGAATCCCACCACCGCGACCCCGACCGCGACGAACACCAGGAAGGTCCCCACCCCCCGGCGCACCCCCCGCGCCGCCATCCGGTCCACCGCCGGCTCCAGCGCCAGCGACAGGAAGAACGCCACCAGCAGCATCACGAACAGGTCGATCAACTGCCGGAACGCCCAGTCCGCGAGCTGGAACAGCCCCACCAGCACCAGGAACAGCACCATCGCGCGCGGCAACCAGGGCGGCATCCCGCCCCACGACCGCTCCCCCTCGACACCCCGCACCGGCTCGCCCCGGCGCTTCTGCTCTCCGCTCGTAGTCACCCGGACAGTCTGTCCCACCGCCCCTCAGCGCAACTGCGCCGAAACCCCCTGGGTCTCACACACCACCCGCCACACGTCCTTGGCCTCCCACCCCGCCTCCAACGCCTGGTGCACCGTCCGCCCGCCCAACTCACTCATCACGTGATCGGACGCGAACGACTCCGCGTACCCCTCCCCGAAGTGCGCGTACATCCGTCGCCAGAACTCGGTCAGCCTCATGCCCCCAAGTATCCCGAACCCCCCACGCCCCCACCCACCCCCACGCACCGGCCCCGCGCAGCGGCCCTCACCGCGGCACGACCACCACCCCCACCCCGACGTACTGCCGGTCGCCGCACCCCCGGGCCCCCACCGGACACCCTCCGGCCGCCGCCCCGGCCGCCGCCGCCCCCACCACCACGCCCGCCAGCTCCCCCGACCCGGCCCCCGGGTGCAGCGCCGCCGCCACCGCCACCGCCCCCGTCACGTGCGCCGCCGCCATCGAGGTCCCCGCCAGCGCCGCGTACTGCCCGCCGGGCCAGTCCGAGACGATCGCCCCCTGCGGCCCCCCGTCCGGGTCGCCCCCCGGGGCCGCCAGCGAGACCCTGCCCCGCCCGTAGTTGGTGTAGGAGGACGGCCGCCCGTCCCGGTTGACGGCCGTGACGGTCAGGACCCCGGGCAGCTCGCCGGGAAGGCGGATGCACTCGGTGCCCAGGTGGCGGGTGAGGGGCGGCCCGGAGACCCGGTCGTTGGGGCTGCGCCCGTCGGTCCGGGCGGCGCCGAGGTCCTGTCCGTCGTTGCCCGCCGAGGCCACCACCACGGCCCCCTTGCGCTGGGCGTACGCGACGGCCCGCCCGACGGCCGCGATCAGGGCCGCCTGGTCCCGGTCCTCGGGGCAGTTGTACTTCCACGGGTCGGCGAAGTAGCTGTCGTTGACGGCCTTGGCCCCGTGGTCGGCCGCCCAGAGCATCCCGCAGACGATGTTCTCCGCGTAGTACTGCCCGAGCGGCCCGAGCAGCCGCACGGCGGCGATCCGCACCCCGGGGGCGACCCCGGTGACGCCCTGCCCGTCGCGGGCCGCGCCGATGATCCCGGCGACGTGGGTGCCGTGCCCGCTCTCCGTCACTCCGGGGTCGGGCCGCCAGGCGCCGGCGCGGGCGTCGGGGCGTCCGTCGGCGCAGGAGGCCGAGGCCTTGGGGTCGACGGCGGCCCGCAGGTCCGGGTGGGTGTCGTCGACGCCGGAGTCCAGGACGGCGACCAGCACCTTGCGCATCGCCTCGGCCCCCGGCGCACCGCCTCCGGCGGCGTCCCCGGTCCGCCCCTGCTCCGCGTGCACCATGCTCAGGTTCCACGCCCCGCCCTCTCCCGGGTCCGGAAGGGTCGCGGTCCCGCCGTCCCGCCCCTCCGACCCCCGGACACCCCACCCGCCGCCTCCGGCGCTCCCGCTCCCGACGGCCCCGGCAGTGCCGCCCACGGCATCCCCCGCCGCGAAGTCCCCCGCCCCGTCGACCGCCCGCGGCGGCCCCACCACCGGCGCCGTCCGGGTGGCCCCGACCGCCGCGATCCCGGGCCGGGCCCGCACCCGGTCCGCGAAGCCGCCGGTCGCGTACGCCAGCACCGCCCCGATCTGCGGGTACTCCTGCACCACCTGCCCGCCCGCCGCCCGGCTCTGCGCCCCGGCCAGGGCGGCGCCCGCCGCGTCGTCCTGCCGCGCCAGCACCAGATAGCTGAGGTACGCACGCCCGGGCCCGGAGGCGTACGGCACGGCGCCGCCGAGCACCAGCGCCGTGAGCAGCATCGCGAGCAGCACCCAGGTGGGCCCGCAGACCCTGCGCCGACGGCCCCCCGGGCACCGACCCCCGTGAACGGCCCCGGACCGGTGCGCCTGCGCCATCCCACGCCCTCCGCTTCTCGCTCCGGTCTCGGTCACGGTCACGGATGGATCACGCGCCCGATTCATCACGATATGAGCGGATCATCATTCCCGCTCCCGCAACTGCACCCGCCCCCACCTCCGGCACCCCGACCCCGACCACTCACCCCGTCACGCCCCACCACCACCCCACGTGTCAGTCCCACCCGGCACCATGGGGGCATGGCGCCCCCGCACCCGACCCCGCCCGGCGACCCCACCGGCCCCGGCGACCCCACCGACCCGCTGGCCGGCTTCACCCCCGCCACCCGGGCCTGGTTCTCCGGCGCCTTCTCCGCCCCCACCGCCGCCCAGTCCCAGGCCTGGCAGGCCATCCAGCAGCAGACCGACGTCCTGGTGGTCGCCCCCACCGGCTCCGGCAAGACGCTCGCCGCCTTCCTCGCCGCCCTCGACCGGCTGAGCAGCACCCCGCCCCCCGCCGAGCCCGAGCGCCGCTGCCGGGTGCTCTACGTCTCCCCGCTCAAGGCCCTCGCGGTGGACGTCGAGCGGAACCTGCGCGCCCCGCTGACCGGCCTGCGCCAGGCCGCCGTCCGGCTGGGCCTGCCCGAGCCCGAGGTCCAGGTCGCGATCCGCTCCGGCGACACCCCGGCCGCCGACCGCCGCCGCTTCGCCACCCACCCGCCGGACATCCTGATCACCACCCCCGAGTCGCTGTTCCTGCTGCTCACCTCGGCCTCCCGGGAGGCCCTGCGCGGGGTGGACACGGTGATCCTGGACGAGGTGCACGCGGTCGCCGGCACCAAGCGCGGCGCCCACCTGGCCCTCACCCTGGAGCGGCTGGACGAGCTGCTGGACCGTCCGGCCCGCCGGATCGGCCTGTCCGCGACCGTGCGCCCGGTCGAGGAGGTGGCCCGCTTCCTGAGCCCCCAGCGCGGCGCCGTCGTGGTCCAGCCGCCCTCCACCAAGGAGTTCGCCCTCTCGGTGGTCGTCCCGGTCCCCGACCTGGACGACCTGCCCGCCGCCCCGGCCACCGGCGGCGCCGCCGACTCCGACCCGCAGCGCCAGGCCTCGATCTGGCCGCACGTCGAGGAGCGGATCGTCGACCTGGTCGAGGCGCACCGCTCGACCATCGTCTTCGCCAACTCCCGCCGCCTGGCCGAGCGCCTGTGCAACCGGCTGAACGAGATCGCGTACGAGCGCGCCACCGGCGCCGCCGCCCCCGAGGCGCACGCCCCGGCCGCGCTGATGGGCGGCTCGGGCGCCGCCAGGGGCGTGCCCCCGGTCATCGCCCGGGCCCACCACGGCTCGGTCTCCAAGGAGCAGCGCTCCCTGGTCGAGGAGGAGTTGAAGGCCGGCCGGCTGCCCGCCGTGGTCGCCACCTCCAGCCTGGAGCTGGGCATCGACATGGGCGCGGTGGAACTCGTCGTCCAGGTCGAGTCCCCGCCCTCGGTCGCCTCCGGCCTGCAACGCGTCGGCCGGGCCGGGCACCAGGTCGGCGCCGTCTCCACCGGCGTCTTCTTCCCCAAGTACCGGGGCGACCTGGTGCAGTCCGCCGTGGTCACCGAGCGGATGCGGGAGGGCCGGATCGAGGCGCTGCGGATCCCGCGCAACCCGCTGGACGTACTGGCCCAGCAGCTGGTCGCGATGACGGCCCTGGACACCTGGCCGGTGGACGAGCTGCTCACCGTGGTCCGCCGCGCCGCACCCTTCGCCACCCTCCCGCAGTCCGCCTTCGACGCCGTGCTGGACATGCTGGCCGGCCGCTACCCCTCGGACGCCTTCGCCGAGCTGCGCCCCCGCGTGGTCTGGGACCGCGTCGCCGGCACCGTCACCGGCCGCCCCGGCGCCCAACGCCTGGCCGTCACCTCCGGCGGCACCATCCCCGACCGCGGCCTGTTCGGCGTCTTCATCGCCGGCTCGGCGGCGTCCGGTTCGACGACGGAGAAGAAGAAGGGCGGCGGCGGTCGGGTCGGGGAACTCGACGAGGAGATGGTCTACGAGTCCCGGGTCGGCGACGTCTTCACCCTCGGCACCACCTCCTGGCGGATCGAGGAGATCACCCACGACAAGGTGCTGGTCACCCCCGCCCCCGGCGTCCCCGGCCGGCTCCCGTTCTGGAAGGGCGACACCCTCGGCCGCCCGCTCGAACTCGGCCGCGCCCTGGGCGCGTTCACCCGCGAGCTGGGCGCCCTCGCGCCCGAGGCCGCCACCGCGCGCCTCCGGCGGGCCGGCCTGGACGACTGGGCGGCCGCCAACCTGCTGGACTACCTCGCCGAGCAGCGGAAGGCCTGCGGCCACCTCCCCGACGACCGCACCATCGTGGTCGAGCGCTTCCGCGACGAACTGGGCGACTGGCGGATCGTCATCCACTCCCCCTTCGGCGCCCAGGTGCACGCCCCCTGGGCGCTCGCCCTCGGCGCCCGGCTGCGCGAGAAGCACGGCCTGGACCCGCAGGTCATGCACGCCGACGACGGCATCGTGCTCCGCCTGCCCGACGCGGACCTCCTCGCCCCCGACTTCGATTTCAGCAGCCCCCCGGACCAGGCCGCCTCCGACGAGGCCCCGGTCGGCGCCGACGCCGCCCTGTTCGAGCCCGACGAGATCGAGCATCTGGTCACCGAACAGGTCGGCGGCTCCGCCCTGTTCGCCTCCCGCTTCCGCGAGTGCGCCGGCCGCGCCCTGCTGCTCCCCCGCCGCAGCCCGGGTCGCCGCACCCCGCTGTGGCAGCAGCGCCAACGCGCCGCCCAACTGCTCGAAGTCGCCTCCGAGTACGGCTCGTTCCCGATCGTCCTGGAAGCCGTCCGGGAGTGCCTCCAGGACGTCTTCGACGTCCCCGGGCTGGTCGAGCTGATGGCGGACCTCGAATCCCGCGCCGTCCGCCTGGTCGAGGTCACCACCGCCGAGCCCTCCCCCTTCGCCCGCTCCCTGCTGTTCGGCTACGTCGCCCAGTTCCTCTACGAGGGCGACTCCCCGCTCGCCGAACGCCGGGCCGCCGCCCTGTCGTTGGACTCCCGGCTGCTGTCGGAGCTGCTCGGCCAGGCCGAGCTGAGCGAGCTGCTCGACCCGCAGGTGCTCGCCGAGCTGGAGGCCGAGCTCCAACGCCTCACCCCCGAGCGCCGGATCAGGGACGCCGAGGGCGTCGCCGACGCGCTGCGCCTGCTCGGCCCGCTCTCCGAGGCCGAGTTGACGGCGCGCGGCGCCGAGCCGCTCTGGCCCCTGGAGCTGGAGGCCGCCCGCCGGGTGATCCAGGTCCGGATCGCCGGCGAGCAGCGCTGGGCCGCGGTCGAGGACGCCGGGCGGCTGCGCGACGCCCTGGGCACCCCGCTGCCGGTGGGCGTCCCCGAGGCCTTCACCGAGCCGGTCAAGGACCCGCTGGGCGACCTGCTGGCCCGGCACGCCCGCACCCACGGCCCGTTCACCGCCGCCGAGGCCGGCGCCCGCTACGGCCTCGGCACCGCCGTCGTCACCGGCACCCTGCAACGGCTGACCGCCGCCGGCCGCCTGGTCCAGGGCGCCTTCCGACCCGCCGAGAGCCAGGTCTCCCCCGAGCGGCACACCGCCACCGCCGAGTGGTGCGACGCCGAGGTGCTGCGCCGGCTGCGCCGCCGTTCACTGGCCGCGCTGCGCCAGGAGGTGGAGCCCGTCCCGCCGCGCGCCCTGGCCGCCTTCCTCCCGCAGTGGCAGCACCTGGCCGGCCACCGGCTGCGCGGCCCGGACGGCCTGCTCCGGGTGGTCGAACAGCTCCAGGGCACCGCCCTGCCCGCCTCCGCCCTGGAGAAGCTGATCCTCCCGGCCCGGCTCGCCGACTACTCCCCCGGCCTGCTGGACGAGCTGACGGCGGCCGGCGAGATCGGCTGGTGCGGCGCCGGCGCGCTGCCCGGCAAGGACGGCTGGCTCAGCCTGCACCTGGCCGAGAACGCCCACCTGCTGCGCCCGGAGCCCGTCCCGCCCGCCCTCACCCCGCTGCACAGCGCCCTCCTCCAGGCCCTGGCGGGCGGCTACGGCCTGTTCTTCCGCCAGCTCGTCCAGCAGCTCCCTGAGGACACCCCGGAGCCCGAGGTCGTGACGGCCCTCTGGGACCTGGTCTGGGCCGGTTACGTCAGCAACGACACCCTGGCCCCGCTGCGCGCCCTGCTCGGCTCCGGCCGGACGGCGGGCGCCACCGCCCACCGCGCCCCCCGGGCGACCCCGCGCGGCCGGTACGGCGGCGCGGGCCGCGCCTTCGGCCGGGAGGGCGGGGCGCTGCGCAGCGGCCCGCCGACGGTGGCCGGGCGCTGGTCGCTGCTGCCCGCCTTCGCCACCGATCCGACCGTCCGGGCGACGGCCAGGGCGCAGAGCCTGCTGGACCGGCACGGTCTGCTGACCCGCGGCACGGTGGCCGCCGAACGGGTGCCCGGCGGCTTCGCCGGGGTGTACCGGGTGCTCTCCGCGATGGAGGAGCGCGGCCGGGCCCGCCGGGGCTACTTCGTCGAGGGCCTGGGCGGTGCCCAGTTCGCCATGGAGGGCGCCGCCGACCGGCTGCGCTCGGTCAACGGCCGACTGGAGCGGGCCCGGGCCACCGAGTGGCCGGCCGCCCCGGCCGCCGAGCCGCCGCAGCTGCTGGTGCTGGCCGCCGCCGATCCGGCGAACGCCTACGGCGCCGCGCTGCCCTGGCCCGAACCGCCCGCCGCCGCGGGGGCCGCGGACACCAAGGCGCACCGCCCGGGCCGCAAGGCGGGCGCCCTGGTGGTCCTGGTGGACGGTGAGCTCGCGCTGTACGTGGAGCGGGGCGGCAAGTCCCTGCTGGCCTGGCCGGAGGACGACGCGACCCTGGCCCTGGCCACCGGGGCGCTCGCGGGGGCGGTCCGCGCGGGCGCGCTCGGCAGCGTCACGGTCGAGCGGGCCAACGGCGGGCCGGCCCTGGGCTCCGAGCTCGGCCGCGCCCTGGAGGAGGCCGGCTTCCACGCCACCCCCCGCGGGCTCCGGCTGCGCCCCTGAGGAGTGCCGGAAGAGCGCCGGAGGCCGCGGAGTCAACGACCCCGCGGCCTCCGGCCACGTCGATTCACCCGATCGGCGGAGGCTGCGCCTCCACCCGGCCTACGGCCTCCTCGTGCCCCTGCGGGCGCCGGGCCGGTCCGGTCGCGTTCCGGTCGGCATGGACCGGGATCAGACCGAGTCCCCAGCCGCCGGCCGCCAGCAGGCCGAGCACCGCGCCGTCGGCGAGCTGTCCCCGGACGGCCACCAGCCACCAGGCGAGCCCGCCCGCGAGTGCCACCAGGACCCAACGGGCCGGCCAGGGCATCAGACGCCGCAGCCGTATTCGGGCCACCGCGCACACCGTCGCGAGTCTCCGCACGACCGCCCTCCTCCGCTCGCCCCGGGGTTCCTCGGGCCCGTCGTGGGACGGGCACCCGGGAGGTGCGAGGCCGGGTCAGGCAGCGACCACGTCCATCGCGGCGGCCTTGGGCGACATGTTCGCCCGGTCGGCGCCGGGGGCGGGCAGCGGAACCGGTTCGAGCACCGGCCTCAGCAGATCACCTTCGGAGAGGGTGGCCATCGCCGCAAGTTCGGCGAGCGACAGTTCGTCGCTGACCTCGCGCATGACCTCGGACATCCGGACGTCGAGTGCGTCGCAGATGGCGGAGAGCAGCTCCGAAGAGGCCTCCTTCTGTCCCCGCTCGACCTCGGAGAGGTACCCGAGCGAAACCCTGGCGGCCGCCGACACCTCGCGGAGTGTGCGGCCCTGGCGCTGGCGCTGCCGACGCAGTACATCGCCCAGTAGGCGACGGAGCAGGATCATCGGTGCCTCCCTCCTCGGACTGCGGATCGAGATGTCACGCCCCCACCGTACCGCCTTGCCCGCTTCGCGTGCGGGGACCCTGGTCGTGTTCACTGTGGGCTGCAAGGCCGTCCCCCTCCTCGTGCCGGTGTCGTACCCGGGTTCGCGGGCCCCTCGTGGTACCCGACTCGGCCCGCCCCGCCACCGTCACGCAACTCGTTCGCCACCTGGTTTCTGCCCAACCAGGCCGTTGGATGTAACACGATCCTCCAGCTGTGTCATACCCCGTGCGCGGGTTCGGCAGATCTCGGTTCGGTGGAGATCCGCCCGCGGGCCGTCATCGAGCGAGCCGGCCGACGAGCAGCTCCAGTGCGGCGGTCACCGCTCCGTGACGGATTGTGGCACGGGCGCCCGACAGCAGGGGCGAACTGACCAGAGTTCCCCCCGGACCGGCGACCGCCAGGTGTACCGTGCCCACCGGCTGCCCGTCCTGCGGCTCCGGACCGGCCACGCCGGTCGTCGCGAGCCCGTACGTGGCCCCCAGCAACCCGCGCACGCCTTCGGCCATCTGTCGGGCCACCACCGGGTGCACGGGACCGTACACGTCCAACAGGCCCTCGTCCACACCGAGTACCGAGGCCTTCACCTCGGTCGCGTACGCGGTGACCGACCCGCGGAAGGTCGCGGACGCCCCCGGGACGTCCACCAGGGCGGCGGCCAGCAACCCGCCGGTCAGCGACTCGGCGACGGCGAGCGTGCCGCCCTCGGCCCGCAGCGCCGCGTGCGCCCGCTCGGCCAGCCCGTACAGCTCGTGGTCCGTCACCCCGGCCCCCTCCGTCCGTCAGCGGTCCGCGCGCTCCGCGGCCGTGCCCTCGCGGCGCAGGCGCAGCGCCTGGCCGATGTAGTCCAGCGCGGTGGCGACGGTCAGCAGCACCGCCGCGGCCATCAGGACCGCCCGCCCGGTGGCCAGCCAGCCGGTCAGCGGCAGCACGTACATGCCGACCGCCGTGCCCTGGGTCAGCGTCTTGAGCTTGCCGCCGCGGCTGGCCGGGATGACGCCGTAGCGGATCACCCAGAAGCGCATCAGGGTGATGCCGAGCTCGCGGGCCAGGATCACCACGGTGACCCACCAGGCCAGGTCGCCGAGGACGGAGAGGCCGATCAGCGCCGAGCCCATGATCGCCTTGTCGGCGATCGGGTCGGCGATCTTGCCGAAGTCGGTGACCAGGCCCTTGCGGCGGGCGATCTCGCCGTCGAACAGGTCGGTGATCATCGCGATCGCGAACGCCGCCCAGGCGACCGCGCGCCACTTGGGATTGTGCCCGTCGTCGGCGAACAGCAGGGCCACGAAGACCGGGACGAGCAGCACCCGGACCATGGTGAGCACGTTGGCGATGTTCCAGACCCCCGGCGCCGGCGGAACCGCGGCCGCCGGTCTGCCCGGGTGGGCCGCGGCCGGGGCCCCGGGCCCCTTGGTCATTCCCCGGCTCCCGGAGCCTCGGCCCCCGACGTCGCGGGCCGGCGCACCTGTTCCAGCGCCTCGGCGATCAGGTCGACGCCCTCGCTGGCCACCACGGTGGCCCGCCAGAACTGCCCGATCCGCGGGTCCTCGACGCCGTGCAGGGTGGTCAGGCCGTCGGTCTCCGGGGCCTGGTGGGCGGAGCGGCCCTCGACCACGCCGTCCTCGATCGACTCGATCAGCACCTCGACCTCGGTGCCGATCCGCTGCTCGGCCCGCTGGGCGGTCATCTCCTCGGCGAGCCGGCTGAGCCGGGCCAGCCGGTCGGCGACGACGTCCTCGGGCAGCTTGCCGTCGTAGGTCGCCGCCTCGGTGCCGTCCTCGTCGGAGTAGCCGAAGACGCCGATCGCGTCCAGCCCGGCCTCGGTGACGAAGCGCTCCAGCTCGGCGAAGTCCTCCTCGGTCTCACCGGGGAAGCCGACGATGAAGTTGGACCGGGCGCCGGCCTGCGGGGCCTTGTCCCGGATGGTCCCGAGCAGCTGGAGGAACTGGTCGGTGGAGCCGAAGCGGCGCATCCGGCGCAGCACGGCCGGCGCCGAGTGCTGGAAGGACAGGTCGAAGTAGGGCAGCACGTCGGCGGTGCCGGTCATCGCGTCGATCAGGCCGGGGCGCATCTCGGCCGGCTGGAGGTAGGAGACCCGCACCCGCTCGACGCCCTCGATCGCGGAGATCTCGCCGAGCAGGGTCTCCAGCAGCCGGATGTCGCCGAGGTCCTTGCCGTACGAGGTGTTGTTCTCGCTGACCAGGACGATCTCGCGGACGCCCTGCCCGGCCAGCCACTGGGCCTCCTGCAGCACGTCGGAGGGGCGGCGGGAGATGAAGGAGCCGCGGAAGGCGGGGATGGCGCAGAAGGAGCAGCGCCGGTCGCAGCCGGAGGCGAGCTTGACCGAGGCGACCGGGCTGTCGTCCAGCCGCTTGCGCAGGGTGCGCGGGCCGGAGGCCGGGGCGAGGCCGTCGGGCAGGTCGGTGATCGGCTCGGCGGCGGCCTCGGCGCCGTGGCCGGGCAGCGCGACGGCCTCGGCGGCGGACTGCCGCTCGGCCGGGCTGATCGGCAGCAGCTTGCGGCGGTCGCGCGGGATGTGCGGGGCGTGGTGGCCGCCGGAGAGGATGGTCTGCAGGCGGTCGGAGATGTCGGAGTAGTCGTCGAAGCCGAGCACCCCGTCGGCCTCCGGCAGCGCGTCGGCGAGCTCCTTGCCGTACCGCTCGGCCATGCAGCCGACCGCGACGACGGCCTGGGTGCGGCCGTGCCCCTTGAGGTCGTTGGCCTCCAGCAGGGCGTCGACGGAGTCCTTCTTGGCGGCCTCGACGAAGCCGCAGGTGTTGACGACGGCGACATCGGCCTCGGCGGCGTCGTCGACGAGCAACCAGCCGTCGGCTTCCAGTCGCCCGGCGAGTTCCTCGGAGTCCACCTCGTTGCGGGCGCATCCGAGCGTGACAAGGGCGACAGTGCGGCGTTCAGGCATAGGGCCAAGATTAACGCGCGGCCTCCGGTGCCGTTCGCCCCGGAGGCCGCGTGCCACGAATCAGCTGATCATCGACGGCCCTCGACGGGCCCTGTGGTCAGCCCGCCTGCGGGTCGCCGGGGGTGTACGTGACGTGCACCACCTGGCCGTCCTTGCCGAGGACGCCGAGGTCCTTGCCGTTGACGTACGCGTGCACGGCCCCGCCGTTGCCGAGCACCAGCTTGATCTGCTTGGGGTCGGTGAAGGTCTGGTCCTGGCCGTCGCTGATGTTGTTCTGGAACAGCGACTTGCCGCTGCCGTCCGTCGCGGAGACCCAGCTGGTGCCCTCGGCGACCAGCTTCACGGTGACCTTGTCGGCCGGGACGGCGGCGATCGCGGCGGCGCTCGGCGCGGGTGCCGGCGGCTGGACGGTCGGCGTGACCGGGGCGACCGAGCCGGTGCCGGAGCCGCTGGGCAGCGGCGCGCTGGCCGAGCCGGTGGTGCCGTGGCCGCTCTTGCCGCTGACCAGGTTGAAGCCGATCAGCGCGACCACCGCGACGATCGCGGCGACCATGGCGGCCGCCCAGTTCGGCCGGCTGCGGCCGGGGACCTTGATCGGGCCGCTGTCCATCAGCTGGGTGGCGGGGCGCTTGGAGGCCGGTGAGCCGCCGTGCGCGGCGTCGTAGCGGGCGACCAGGGCCTCGCCGTCCGCGCCGACCGCCTGGGCGATCGCGCGGATGTGCCCGCGGGCGTAGAAGTCGCCGCCGCAGCGGTCGAAGTCGTCCTCCTCGATGGCATGGACGATCGGCACCCTGACACGGGTGGCGGTACTCACCTGGTCCACCGTGAGTCCCGCCTCGATCCGGGCGGCGGACAGCACCCGGCCGATGCTCGGGGCATCGGCCGCCTGCACCACGTCGTCGGTCGGCTCGACGGACGACGGGGCGTTCTCGCGGTCGGAGGACTTGCCGATGGTCACGGGGCACGCCTTTCGAGCGGATGGCCACCTGCTGGAGAACAGTCTAGGGGCGTGGGTGGATCGTTTCTCAAGCGGAACGGGCCCGAATGCGCGTACCCGCCCCGGCCGGGCGCCGGCCCCCCGCTGAACGGTCGTCAGCGAGGGCGCGCCGGGAAGGCCGGAGTGCGCTTTCCGGCCAGTGACGCCGCGTACGCACATTCGGTTCCCCGCATCGCGCCTACCCTCCTCCGAACGAGTGAATCCACCCGGAGGGCACGATCCGTCAGCCCTGCGGGGCCGGTGCCCGGCCCCGCGGGCACGCCCGGCCCCACGGCCCCGCTCAGCCCCGCAGGATCACCAGCACGCCGTCCAGCTCGTCCGGCTTCACCAGCACGTCGCGGGCCTTGGAGCCCTCGCTCGGGCCGACGATCCCGCGCGACTCCATCAGGTCCATCAGCCGGCCCGCCTTGGCGAAGCCGACCCGGAGCTTGCGCTGGAGCATCGAGGTCGAGCCGAACTGGGTGGAGACCACCAGCTCGGCCGCCTGGATCAGCAGGTCCAGGTCGTCGCCGATCTCCTCGTCGATCTCCTTCCTGGGCCCGCCCCCGACCGTCACGTCGTCCCGGTAGACGGCGGTCAGCTGGTCCTTGCAGTGCTGCACCACCCGGGCGATCTCCGCCTCGGTGACGAACGCGCCCTGCATGCGGACCGGCTTGCTCGCGCCCATCGGGAGGAACAGCGCGTCGCCCTTGCCGATCAGCTTCTCCGCGCCGGGCTGGTCCAGGATGACCCGGGAGTCGGCCATCGCGGAGGTCGCGAAGGCCAGCCGGGACGGCACGTTGGCCTTGATCAGGCCGGTCACCACGTCCACCGAGGGCCGCTGGGTGGCGAGCACCAGGTGGATGCCGGCCGCCCGGGCCAGCTGGGTGATCCGGACCACCGAGTCCTCGACGTCGCGCGGCGCGACCATCATCAGGTCGGCCAGCTCGTCGACGATCACCAGCAGGTACGGGTACGGCCGCAGCTCCCGCTCGCTGCCCAGCGGCGGGGTGACCTTGCCGGCCTTCACCGCCGCGTTGAAGTCGTCCACGTGCCGGAAGCCGAAGGCCGCCAGGTCGTCGTAGCGCAGGTCCATCTCGCGCACCACCCACTGGAGGGCCTCGGCGGCCTTCTTGGGGTTGGTGATGATCGGCGTGATCAGGTGCGGGATGCCCTCGTACGCGGTCAGCTCGACCCGCTTGGGGTCGACCAGCACCATCCGCACCTCGTCCGGGGTGGCCCGGGCGAGGATCGAGGTGATCAGGCAGTTGATGCAGGAGGACTTGCCCGCACCGGTCGCGCCGGCCACCAGGATGTGCGGCATCTTGGCGAGGTTGGCCATCACGGTGTGGCCCTCGACGTCCTTGCCCATGCCGACGACCATCGGGTGGGTGTCCTCGGCGGCCGTACGCGAGCGCAGCAGGTCGCCGAGGTTGACCATCTCACGGTCCCGGTTGGGGATCTCGATGCCGACCGCGGACTTGCCCGGGATCGGGCTGATGATCCGCACGTCCGGGCTGGCCACCGCGTACGCGATGTTCTTGGCGAGCGCGGTGATCCGCTCCACCTTGACGGCCGGGCCGAGCTCGACCTCGTAGCGGGTGACCGTCGGGCCGCGGGTGAAGCCGGTGACCTTCGCGTCGACCTTGAACTCGGCGAAGGTGCCGGTGAGCTGGGCCACCACCTCGTCGTTGAGGGCGCTGCGGGCCTTGGCCGGGCCGCCGCGCTCCAGCAGGTCGAGCGAGGGCAGCGCGTAGGTGATCCCCTCGCCGAGCTGGAGCTGCTCCATCCGCACCGGCGCCGGGCCGTGTTCCGCGGGCGCCCCCGGGCCGCCGCTGCGGGCGGCCGGGACGGCGGGCTCCTCCGGCGCCGCGGTGAGGTCCTTGACCTGGTGCATCATGTCCGCCACGGCGGAGGAGGCGGGCACCCCGTAGACCAGGGCGCCGTCCAGGTCGGCGGCGGCGCCGGCGGCCAGGTCGCGGGTGGCGTACGGGTCCAGCGGCTCCTGGTCCGCCGGTTCCTTGTCCAGGGAGATGCGGCCGACGGCCTCCGGCTGCCCCTCGTCGTCCTCGGCGGACTGCTTGCGCCGACGGCGGCGGCGCCGGGCGGCCACCTCGTCGTGGGGGCCGTCACCGTCGGTGTCGACGGTGTAGGGCAGCGCCTCGGGGTCGGCGTCCTCCGGCGGATCGGTGGACGGCTCGTACCCCGGCGTGCGCCCCCAGCGCAGCTCGTCCTCGGGCCCCGGCTCGACCACGCCGAGCCGTATCCCGAGCCCGCGGACCCGCTCGCCGATCCGGTTGACCGGGGTGGCGGTGACCACCAGCAGGCCGAAGAAGGCCAGCAGCAGGAGCAGCGGCACGGCCAGGACCGCGCCGGCGGCGGCCATCATCGGGGTGGAGGCGGCCCAGCCGATGATCCCGCCGGCCGCCCTTATCCGGGAGGCGCCGCTGCCCATGGTGGGCGCGCCGCAGCCGATGTGGACCAGGCCGAGGACGCCGATCAGCAGGGTGCTCAGCCCGATCACGATCCGGCCGTTGGCCTCCGGCAGCTCCGGGTGGCGCCAGAGCCGGATGGCGATCCCGGCCAGCAGGAACGGCACCAGCACGTCGAGCCGCCCGAACAGCCCGGACACCACGGCGGTGGCCGCCCCGTTCAGCCAGCCCTCCGAGCTGAACCAGGTGCCGGCCGCGACCACCAGCGCCAGGCCGAACAGCAGCAGGCCGATGCCGTCCTTGCGGTGGTCCGGGTGAAGGTTCTTGGCGCCGTCGCCGAAGCCGCGGAAGATCGCGGCGATCGGGCTGGCGAGGGCGTTGAGGGCGCCCATCACGAACCCCCGGCGCGGCGGGGGCGGCGGGGCCGGCTTGGCCGCCGTCCTCTTCGCGGGGGCCCGGCGGGCGGCCGCCTTCTTGGCGGGCGGCTTGCCCGGGGCCTTGGCCGCGGCCTTCTTGGACGGTCCCGGACTCGGTTTGCGTGCGGCGTTTCCGGGCGTACGAGTGGCCATGGGTCAGCAGCCTACCGGGGAGGGGGACCAGCGCCCACGCGGCCGAGCCCGGGCACCGGGCCGTGTCGCAGACACACCGTCACGCTGACCCGGTTTCACCCAGGTGCAGCAGCAAACCACCCGGACGGGTGAACGTCCGGGGCCGACCTACGGCGTACCGGGGCGCATCGCGTCGAGGGCCCGGCGCAGTCCGGCGAGCTTGCGCTCCAGGTGCGCCGCGGTGGCAGCCACCCCGGCGTCCTCGGCCCCGTCCAGCTGCTTGCCCAGCGCCTCCGCCTGCTCCTCGACCGCCGCCAGCCGCGCGGACAGCTCGCCGAGCAGCGCCCCGCCCAGGGACGGCTCGCCGCCACCCGCCTCCAGCTGCAGCCGCAGCAGCGCGGCCTGCTCCTTCAACTGGCAGTTCTTGACGTACAGGTCGACGAAGACCGAGACCTTGGCGCGCAGCACCCACGGGTCGAAGGGCTTGGAGATGTAGTCCACCGCGCCGGCCGCGTAGCCGCGGAAGGTGTGGTGCGGGCCGTGGTTGATCGCGGTCAGGAAGATGATCGGGATGTCCCGGGTGCGCTCGCGGCGCTTGATGTGGGCGGCCGTCTCGAAGCCGTCCATCCCGGGCATCTGGACGTCCAGCAGGATCACCGCGAAGTCGTCCGTCAGCAGCGCCTTGAGCGCCTCCTCGCCGGAGGCGGCGCGGACCAGCGTCTGGTCCAGGGCGGAGAGGATCGCCTCCAGCGCCAGCAGGTTCTCCGGCCGGTCGTCGACCAGGAGGATCTTCGCCTTCTGCATCGGGGCTCGCCCTCCTGTCGCCTGCCTGCCGCCCGGTGCGGGCACTCGCGTACTGCCCACCGCTACCCCGGTCATGCTAGCCGCACCCCCTCGCCCGGCACATCGCTCCGTCGGGACCCGATCCGGAGCGGCGCACAGCCGGTGCTCCGGCGCACGCTCAGCAGCGTGTCGCCGTCCGGTCACTGTTCGCAACGCTCGGTGACCCTACCGGGTTCCCGGGCCGCTCCGCCAGCAAACCGGCCGAGCGGCAGGCGCGAACCCCGGGGCGGGCCCCGGGGTTCGCGCCAGGCGCCTCGCTCACGCGCGGTCGCCGTTCAGCCACTCCGACATCACCGACAGCAGGTGGTCGGTCTCCACCGGCTTGGTGATGTGGTCGGTGGCACCCGCCTCCAGGGACTTCTCCCGGTCGCCCTTCATCGCCTTGGCGGTCAGCGCGATGATCGGCAGGCCGGCGAACTGGGGCATCCGGCGGATCGCCTCGGTGGTCGCGTAGCCGTCCATCTCCGGCATCATGATGTCCATCAGGACCAGCGCCACGTTCTCGTGCTGCTCCAGCATCTCGATGCCCTCGCGGCCGTTCTCCGCGTACAGGACGGTCAGCCCGTACTGCTCCAGCACGCTGGTCAGGGCGAACACGTTGCGCACGTCGTCGTCCACGATCAGCACCTGCTGGCCGTCGAAGCGGGTGTCGGCGCGGACCGGCCGGGGCTGCTGCGCGGGCTCCACCGCCCGCGGCACCGCGGCGCTCTCCAGGGCGGCGCTGCGGCGGCGCTCCACCGCCCCGCGGCGGCGCTCCTCGGCCATCTCCCGGACCTCCTGGGCCCAGTGGTCGGCCGGGCTCTCGCCGACCGGCACCGGCAGGCCCACCGGGGTCACCCCGACCGAGGCGCGCAGCGCGGGCGGGTTCGCCGGGCCCGGGCGGTCCAGGAGCCGCTCGGCGGCGGCGTCCGGGGCCTCGGTGCGCAGCGGCAGGTAGAGCGTGAAGGTCGAGCCCTTGCCGAGCTCGCTCTCGGCGTGGATCTCGCCGCCGAGCAGCCGGGCGATCTCGCGGCTGATCGACAGCCCGAGGCCGGTGCCGGCGTACTTGCGGCTGATGGTGCCGTCGGCCTGCTTGAACGCCTCGAAGATCTCCCGCAGCTTGTTGCCGGGGATGCCGATGCCGGTGTCGGAGACCGAGAAGGCGATCAGCTCCTCGTCCGGGCCCTGGATCGAGCCGAACTCCAGCAGCCGCTCGCGCACGTGCTGGGGGACGTCCCGGCCGGCCGGGCTGATCGAGAAGTCGACGCCGCCGGTGTCGGTGAACTTGACGGCGTTGGAGATCAGGTTGCGCAGCACCTGCTGGAGCCGCTGCTCGTCGGTGTGCAGGGTGACCGGCAGGGCGGGCGAGACCCGGACCGCGAAGTCCAGGTTCTTGTCCAGGGCGACCGGCTGGAAGGTGGCCTCGACGTAGTCGACCAGCTGGACCAGGGCGATCCGGGCCGGGCGGACGTCCATCTTGCCGGCCTCGACCTTGGACAGGTCGAGGATGTCGTTGATCAGCTGGAGCAGGTCGGAGCCGGCGCCGTGGATGGTGTCGGCGAACTCGACCTGCTTGGGCGAGAGGTTGCCCTCGTTGTTGTCGGAGAGCAGCTTGGCCAGGATCAGCAGCGAGTTGAGCGGGGTGCGCAGCTCGTGCGACATGTTGGCGAGGAACTCGCTCTTGTACCGGGAGGCCAGGGCGAGCTGCTCGGCGCGCTCCTCCAGGACCTGCCGGGCCTCCTCGATCTCGCTGTTCTTGATCTCGATGTCGCGGTTCTGCTGGGCGAGTTGCTCGGCCTTCTCCTGCAACTCCTCATTGGTGCGCTCCAGTTCCTCCTGGCGCGCCTCCAACTCGGCGGACCGCATCGAGAGTTCGGCGGTGAGCCGCTGGGACTCCAGCAGCAGGCCCTCGGTCTTGGTGTTGACGCTGATGGTGTTGACGGTGACACCGATCAGGTCGGCGATCTGGTTGAGGAAGTCCAGCGCGACGGTGGTGAAGGAGCTGAACGTGGCCAGCTCGATCACGCCCAGCAGCCGGCCCTCGAACTGCACCGGCAGCACCACGATGTGGGCCGGCGAGGCCTCGCCGAGGCCGGAGGCGATCTTGAGGTATCCGGGCGGCGCCTCCTTGACGATGATCGCCCGCTTCTCCGTCGCGGCCTGGCCGATCAGCGACTCGCCCGGCCGGAAGGTGGTGGGCATCGCCCGCCGCTGGTAGCCGTAGCTGCCGATCAGGCGCAGCACGGTGTCGTTCTCGTCGTCGTCCTCGGTGATCAGTTCGGCGGTCCGCCCGGCCGGCTGGGCCAGGAAGAAGGCGCCGTGCTGGGCGGAGACCACCGGGGTCAGCTCGGTCATGATCAGCGAGGCGACGGCCTCCAGGTCCCGGCGGCCCTGGAGCAGGCCGGAGATCCGGGCCAGGTTGGTCTTGAGCCAGTCCTGCTCCTGGTTGGTCCGGGTGGTCTCGCGCAGGTTGGCGATCATCTGGTTGATGTTGTCCTTGAGCTCGTCGAGCTCACCGGCGGCGTCCACGTCGATCCGCAGGCTCAGGTCGCCCCTGGTCACCGCGGTGGCGACCTGGGCGATCGCGCGCACCTGCCGGGTCAGGTTGTTGGCCAGCTCGTTCACCGACTCGGTGAGGTCCTGCCAGGTGCCGTCCACCCCGGGCACCCGGGCCTGGCCGCCGAGCCGCCCGTCGGTGCCCACCTCGCGGGCGACCCGGGTGACCTCGTCGGCGAAGGCGGAGAGCTGGTCGACCATGGTGTTGATGTTGGTCTTGAGCTGGAGGATCTCGCCGCGCGCGTCCACGTCGATCTTCTGCGAGAGGTCGCCGCGGGCGACCGCGGTGATCACCAGCGCGATGTTGCGGACCTGGCCGGTGAGGTTGTTGGCCATCTGGTTGACGTTGTCGGTCAGGTCCTTCCAGATGCCGGCCACGCCCGGCACGCTCGCCTGACCGCCCAGGGTGCCGTCGGTGCCCACCTCACGGGCCACCCGGGTCACCTCGACCGCGAACGCGGACAGCTGGTCGACCATGGTGTTCAGCGTCCCGGCGAGCGTCGCGATCTCGCCCTGGGCGTCGATGGTGATCTTCTTGGAGAGGTCGCCGCGGGCCACCGCGGAGGCGACCTCGGCGATGTTGCGGACCTGTCCGGTCAGGTTCGACGCCATGAAGTTGACGTTGTCGGTCAGGTCCTTCCAGATGCCCGACACCCCGCGCACCCGGGCCTGGCCGCCCAGGATGCCCTCGGTGCCCACCTCGCGGGCGACCCGGGTCACCTCGTCGGCGAAGGCGGACAGCTGGTCGACCATGGTGTTGACGGTGGTCACCAGCTCCAGGATCTCGCCCCGGGCGTCGACGGTGATCTTCTTCGACACGTCGCCGCGGGCCACCGCCGTGGTCACCTCGGCGATGTTGCGCACCTGGTTGGTCAGGTTGTTGGCCATCAGGTTGACGCTGTTGGTCAGGTCCTTCCACGTCCCGGACACCCCGGGCACGCTGGCCTGGCCGCCGAGGATGCCCTCGGTGCCCACGTCCCGGGCGACGCGGGTGACCTCGTCGGCGAAGGCCGAGAGCTGGTCGACCATGGTGTTGATGGTGTTCTTCAACTCCAGGATCTCGCCCCGGGCGTCCACCTGGATCTTCTGCGACAGGTCGCCCTTGGCGACCGCCGTCGTCACCTGGGCGATGTTGCGCACCTGATCGGTGAGGTTGTTCGCCATGAAGTTGACGTTGTCGGTCAGATCCCGCCACACCCCGGCCGCCCAGGGCACCTGGGCCTGCCCGCCGAGCCGCCCCTCGGTGCCCACCTGGCGGGCCACCCTGGTCACCTGTTCGGCGAAGCCGGAGAGCTGGTCCACCATCGTGTTGATGGTGTTCTTGAGCTCCAGCATCTCGCCGCGCGCGTCCACCTCGATCTTCTGCGAGAGGTCCCCGCGCGCCACCGCCGTGGTCACCTGGGCGATGTTGCGCACCTGGCCGGTCAGGTTGTCGGCCATGAAGTTCACCGAGTCGGTCAGCTCGCGCCACACCCCGGCCACGCCCGGCACCTGCGCCTGACCGCCCAGCCGGCCCTCGGTGCCGACGTCCCTGGCCACCGTCGTCACCTGGGCGGCGAAGCCGTTCAGCTGGTCCACCATCGTGTTGACGGTGTTCTTCAACTCCAGCATCTCGCCGGCCACGTCGACGGTCACCTTGCGGGACAGGTCGCCCTTGGCCACCGCCGTGGTCACCTGGGCGATGTTGCGCACCTGCGCGGTCAGCCGCCCGGCCATGGTGTTGACCGAGTCCGCCAGGTCCTTCCAACTGCCCGACACGCTGCGGACCTTGGCCTGCCCGCCGAGCTTGCCCTCGGTGCCCACCTCGCGGGCCACCCGGGTCACCTCGTCGGTGAACTCGGAGAGCTGGTCCACCAGCCCGTTGACCGTCCGGCCGATCCTCAGGTACTCGCCGCGCAACGGGTGGCTCACCCCGTTGCTGTGCAGCGAGCGCAGCTCCATCTTCTGGTCCAGGTCGCCCTCGGCGATCGAGGTCAGCACCCGGCCCACCTCGGCCATCGGCCGGGCCAGGTCGTCGATCAGCGCGTTGCAGTTGTCGACCGCCGCCATCCAGGCGCCCTCGCCCGCACCGGTCTCCAGCCGCTCGTTCAGCCGGCCCTCGCGGCCCACCGCCCGCCGCACCCGGGCCAGTTCACCGGTCAGGTGCTGGTTGCGCTCGGCGACCTCGTTGAACACCGCGGCGATCTCCGCCAACGGCCCGTCGCCCGGCACCGTCAGCCGGCGGCGGAAGTTCCCGTCCCGCATCGCGGTGAGCGCGGCCAGCAGCTTGCGCAGCTCGGCGGGCTCCGCGCCGCGGCTGTGGCCCGCTCGCCGGCCGGCCGCGATCCGCGGCGCGGCCCCGGCCCGCCCGCCGCGCGGAGCCTGCGGCGTCGTACCGGTGGCGTCCTTGGTGGCGTCCTTGGTGGCCGAACTCAACGGGCCCCTCCCACATCGTGTGTACTGTCCGGTGACCGCCGCGCCGGAACGGCACGGGACCGGGCACCGGCCCGGCTGGGCTGCGTACCGGCCGGACCTCACGGCCCACCGGCACCCACACGACCGTACTGCTCCCACCGGCCGTCGCGGACCCCCCAGTCTGGCAGCACCGGCGCCGGGTATACGGCTGGTTGCCCACGGTTGTCCCCGCACCGTCCGAAACAGGTGGGCAGAATCACCCTCCGGTGCCTGTTTCGCCGCCCCGCCCCCACGGGGAACCAAGCGGAAAGTAGGGTGGAGCGCTGCACCGGGCCACGACCCGACCCGACGACGCCGCCCACCCGACGGCCCGCCCGGGAAGGTCGGCACGAGCCCCGGACAGTCAGGGCCAGAGCAGCAGAGGAGAAGTGGCAACGTGGTCACCGCGCGCGCAGCCGCCACCTTCGACCCCGACGGCCGGTCCGCGGCCGCCGCCAGGGGCTTCGTCCGGGACGCGCTGCTCGGCTGGGGCCTGCCCGAGGTCGTCGACGACGCCGTCGTGCTGGTCAGCGAGCTGGTCACCAACGCCGTCGTGCACGCCGGCACCGCAGCCGAGGTGTGCTGCCTGCGCGAGGAGGAGAGCGTCCGGATCGAGGTCACCGACCACCACCCCGAGCGCGGCCTGCCCTCGCTCGGCGACGGCCCGGTGTCCGCCTCCGAGCGCTTCGCCGACCCCGACGGCGAGGGCGGCCGCGGCCTGCTGATGTGCTCCGCCCTCGCCGAACGCTGGGGCGTCGAGTACGCGGCCGGGCAGAAGACCGTCTGGTTCCGGCTCGCCCTGCCCGCCCACGTGGCCGGCACCCGCTACGCCGTCCCCGCCACCCCCGGCAGCGACCTGCCCAGCAGCCCCGGGCCGGTGCACGTCGCCGTCGTCCAACTCGACGAGGACGGCCGCGTCCTGGCCTGGAACCCGGACGCCGAATCCCTCTTCCACTACCCCGCCGCCACCGTGCTGGGCCGCCCCTGGGCCGACCTCGCGGTCTGGCCGCAGTCCCCCGGCCGCGGCCTCGGCCTCACCGACACCCTCCGGCTGGCCCGCTGGGAGGGCGACTACGGCGTACGCCGGGCCGACGGCGAGGAGGTCGAGGTCTACGGCGTCCAGGTGCGCGTGCGCGACACCGAGGGCGTCGCCTCCACCCTCTGCCTGCTCGTCCTCGAACCCGACCGCGCCGTCCTGCGCTCCCCCGCCCGCGCCCTGCCCGGCGAGCGCCCCGACCAGACCGGTCCCCGGCTCGACCTGCTGGCCGGCCCGGTCGCCACCGACGACCTCGAAACCCTCCTCCAGCGCACCGTCGAACGCGCCCGCGACCTGCTCGACGCGGACGCCGCCTACCTGCTGCTCACCACCGACGACGAGGCCGAGTTCGAGGTCCGCGCCGCCACCGGCCTGACCACCGGGCATCGCCGGCACACCCGCTTCCCGGTGGGCAGCGGCAACCGCTACGACTCCGCCCGGCTGCCCACCGTCCACGAGGACCTCGCCGCCCGCCCCACCGGCCTGCCCCTGCTCACCGGCAGCGGCATGCGCTCCCTGGTCACCGTCCCGCTCAAGGTCGAGGGCCGCCTGATCGGCTCGCTCGGCATCGCCACCGCCGCCCCCGGCCGCTACGACAACGAGGACGCGCTGCGCCTCCAGTTCGCCGCCGACCGGGTCGCCCTGGCCGTCGAGAGCACCCGGCTGACCGAGCTCGAACGGCTGCGCCGCGGCTCGCTCTCCTTCCTCGTCGAAGCCTCCGACCTGCTGGCCGGCACCCTCGAACACGAGCAGACCCTGGCGCTGATGGCCCAGATGGCCGTCCCCACCCTCGCCTCCTGGTGCGCCGTCTACACCAACGGCGACCACAGCTCCTCGGCCGGCCTCGCCTTCGTCCTGCACGAGGACGAGGACCGGATCGACCCCCTGCGCGACCTCCTCGACAAGACCCCCGCCCCCGAGGCCGGGCCCACCCACGGCGTCCGCTTCTGGACCGCGCCCACCGAGACCGCCGGAGCCCGCGGCCTCACCGACAGCCCCGAACTCGCCGGCCTGCTCGGCGAGACCGTCGTCCTTCCGCTGACCGCCCGCAACCGGGTGATCGGCCTGCTCGCCCTCGGCGTCCCGGCCGGCGTGCGGTTCCGGCAGGAGATCCTCGAACTCGCCGAGGACCTCTCCCGCCGGGCCGCCCTGGCCCTCGACAACTCCCGCCTCTACTCCGAGCGCACCGCGACCAGCCAGGCCCTGCAGCGCAGCCTGCTCCCGCCGGACCTGCCCGAGATCCCGGGCGTCGAGGTGGACGTCTACTACCAGGCCGCCGGCGAGGGCAACGAGGTCGGCGGCGACTTCTACGACCTGTTCACCATCCGCGAGGGCACCTACGGCTTCGCCATCGGCGACGTCTGCGGCACCGGCCCCGAGGCCGCCTCCGTCACCGGCCTGGCCCGGCACTCGCTGCGCCTGCTCGCCCGCGAGGGCCTGGACGCCCCGCAGGTGCTGCGCCGGCTCAACGCGGCCATCCTGGACGAGGGCGCGCGCAGCCGCTTCCTCACCCTGCTCTACGGCGAGTTGACGCCCCGCCCGGACGGCAGCACCGAACTGTCCCTGGTCTGCGCCGGCCACCCGCTGCCGCTGCGGCTGCGCACCGACGGCCAGGTCGACCGGGCCGCCACCCCGCAGCCGCTGCTCGGTGTCATGGAGGACCTCGAACTCACCGCCGAGCACCTGGTGCTGGCGCCCGGCGAGGTCCTGCTCTGCGTCACCGACGGCGTCACCGAACGCCGCGAAGGCCGGCGGATGCTCGGCGACGACGGCCTCGCCGAGGTGCTCACCGGCTGCACCGGACTGACCGCCGGCGCGGTCGCCATGCGGGTGCAGCGCGCGGTCGAGCGCTTCGCCCCCGAGCCGCCGTCCGACGACATGGCGATCCTGACGCTCCGGGTTCCGACCCGGCGCCAGACCTGAGCGTTCCCCGGCTGACATCGTCACAAATTGTTATCTTCACAAGGGTACAAGCGAGCGGGGCCGGGTAAACCGATCTCGCCGGGGAATCCCCCGGCGGGGACGTGACCAGCGGCTCTCCGCAGGCCCGTCGCTTCTGACCTCACTTCTGACCGCAGCCCGCGCACGCTCACAGCCGTGCGCCCTCGGCGCGGTCGCGCGCATCCACTCATCGGAACGACACCAAGCGTCACTGCGCCCTGCGCGCGCCCAGAGTGAAAGGAGCCTCCGGTGAGCAACGACGCTACCGGGGCAACGAACGCCCGCTCCACCGGAGCCGACGCGGGTAACCTCGGCTACCTCGCCCTCGGCCTGACACTGCTCGCCTACGGTCTGCTCTCCACCGGGATCCTGCACGGCACCGGTGTCGGGGACGCGGCCCACCTCGCCCACCTGCTCGGCGGCGTCACCCTCTTCATCGCGGGCCTCTGGCAGCTCCGCGGCGGCGAGGGCTTCACCGGGACCGCCTTCACCAGCCTCGGCGCCTTCTGGGCGACCTGGTCGGTGGCCGGCGGCGCGAGCAAGAACGCCGCCGGTCTGTTCCTGCTGCTGTGGGCCCTGCTCGCCCTCAGCCTCACCGCCGCCAGCTGGGGCGCGGGCCTGTTCAGCCGCGCCGTCTACGGCCTGTTCACCGTCTCCCTCGTGCTGGACGCCATCGCCGTCCTCGGCGGCTACAGCGGCCTCGGCAAGGCCGCCGGCTGGGTCGCGGCCGTCTCCGGGGCCATCGCCTGGTACTGGGCCACCTCCCGCCTGAGCAACGGCTCCTGGGGGAAGGTCGCCCTGCCGGTCAAGTGACCTGCCGGGGCTCAACCGACCTGCTGGGGCCGCTCCTCGGCACCGGCCCGGGGCCGGGTCTCCGTCTCGACGGGGACCCGGCCCCGTCGCCGTGCCGCCAACGCCAGGACGGCGTAGGCGAACAGCAGGATGGCGACGGCGACGATGCCGTCCGCCCAGAAGTGGTTGGCCGTCACCACGACCACCGCGACCGTCAGCAGCGGGTGCAGCACCACCACCCAGCGGAACGGGCTCGGCGACACCCGCACCACCGCGACCGCCGCCAGCACGCACCAGGCGACGTGCACCGACGGCATCGCCGACAGCTGGTCCGCCACCACCACCCCGCCGACCGCGCCGCCGTACACCGACTGCCCGTACTCCGCGGCCACGTCCACGAAGCCGCTCTGCGGCAGCATCCGCGGCGGTGCCACCGGGATGAACTGCACCAGCAGGCAGACCGCCGTGGTGATGACCACCGTGTTGCGCACCCACGCGTAGCGCTCCCGGTGCCGCAGGAAGACCCAGAGCAGCACACCGAGCATGACGGCGAAGTGCATCACCGCGTAGTAGTAGTTCGCCAGCCGCACCAGCACCGGGTACGGCGTGACCGCCGCCTGCCAGGAGGCCTCGTCCGGCAGGCCGATCGCCTGCTCGGTCCGGTGGATCCAGCCCGCCCGGTCCAACGCGTGATCGGCACTCATCACCGACAGGTGCCCGACCAGCTGCCAGAGCGCGAACAGCGCCAGCAGCGTGCCGGCCTCCCGCAGCAGCGCCGACGCCCCCGGTTTCCGGACCCTCGCAGCGGCGTACGCGCCTCCGTAGAGGACGACGGCGGCACCCCCGGCGGTCTGCCAGGTCAGGGTCAGGTTCTGCATTGGCAGAGGGTAACGCAAAAAGACCCCCTCCCGAATGGGAGGGGGTCTTTTTGGAATGATTGTTCGGCGGCGTCCTACTCTCCCACAGGGTCCCCCCTGCAGTACCATCGGCGCTGTGAGGCTTAGCTTCCGGGTTCGGAATGTAACC